>CAZRNL010000282.1:0-4463 GCA_964601395.1 uncultured Silicimonas sp.
CGTCGTCGTGGAGCCGCATGAGGCGCTCCATCTCCTGCACGGCCGGCGCGGGCGCGTCGGTCTTCAGGAAGGCATAGTGGCCCTTGCGGTTCTTGTTGATCTTGTAGGCCATCGTCTTGACGCCCCAGTATTCGGACTCGACGACCGCGCCGCCGTTGTCCGTCAGGACCGTGCTGAAATGTTCAACGAGGCCTTCGGCTTGCGTGTTGGACAAGTCCTGACGCGCAATCATCACATGCTCGTACAGCGGCATGTTCACTCCATTTCTATCAGGGCGCACTTCATAGGACGGTATGTCACAGCCGCTCCCGTCCACGAGAGGTTGCGCCGGTCATCATGACCTGCGGCGGACCGGGGGCTTATACACGGGTTGCCGACCAGTTCAACCCCGTCTCATTCTTGCCAATTTTCGCTTTTATAGCGAGGTCGAACGATAACGGACATTCTGAAAGCGATGAACGCATTCAGCAAGATCAACAATGCCGCGGCCGACGATCCTGTTCTTGAAACGATCGACATGCCATGGGGCTTCCGAATTCGACCGGCAGACATGGAGTCGCGGACGACGGACGCCATAGTTGAATGGTCGCTCACCTTCCTGGGTGTCGCGTTCATGGTTGCCGCGTTCGGTCAGTGGATACTTCCCGGCTCGCTTTATTCGGGCGACGCGCTGATGGTCAAATTAGTGCTGACATGCGTTCTCGGACTGGCCGGAGGCGTTCTGCTTTCGATCTCGGCGCGGGGTTTCCGCCCAGAAGTTCAGGTCGACCGCCTTCGTCACGAAATCCGGTTCGTCTCACGCAATCCGCGGGGCAGGGGACAGGTGCTTGCCAATGTCGATCTCGACCAGATCATTGGCGTCGGAATCACAAAGTCTCTGACAGGTCGTGATTGCCATTGTCTGATCTACCTGATCGACGGAGAGAAACCGCTTCGGATCGCCACGGGAACAGAATCTGAGATCCGTATCATCCGCAAACGTATGGACGACTATGTGAAGCCCGCTTCCGAACGGCTTGCGGCGAAGATGGCGGCGTCTGCAGCCTGAGAACGTCCCGGCGCGCGCTCGGAGTTGCCTCGGCAGTCATAGGCGATCCGCTTGACGTTCGCCGTGAGGCAAAGTCATCTCGACCACATGAAACTAGATGTTGACTTTGCCCGGGCTCAGTTCCCGGCATTCTCGGAATCCACCTTCAAGGATCAGGCGTTCTTCGAGAACGCAGGTGGCTCCTTTCCCTGTCGCTTCGTGACGGAACGACTTGAGCGATTCTATCGCGAGCGCAAGGTTCAGCCGTATGGCCCGTTCGAGGCAAGCCGCGTGGCGGGCGAGGAAATGGACGAAGCCCGGCGACGTATGGCTGACTTGCTTGGTGTAGACGAAGATGAGGTCAGTTTTGGACCTTCGACGTCTCAGAACGTATACGTCCTCGCGAATGCATTCCGACAATGGCTTGAACCCGGCGACGCCATCATCGTCACAAATCAGGACCACGAGGCCAACTCGGGCCCTTGGCGGCGGCTTGCAGATGAAGGTATCGAAGTTCGTGAATGGTGCATCGATCCGGAAACAGGACATCTCGATCCGTCTGCGCTTGTACCGCTGCTGGATGGCGCGAGGCTGCTGGCTTTCCCGCACTGCTCGAATGTCGTAGGCGAAATCAATGACGTCGCCGCGATCACGACGCTCGCGCATCAGGCCGGCGTATCAGTCTGCGTCGACGGGGTGAGCTATGCACCGCACGGGTTTCCGGACGTGGGCGCGCTTGGCGCGGACATCTATCTTTTTTCCGCCTACAAGACCTATGGGCCGCATCAGGGCATCATGGTTGTCCGGCGCGCCCTGAGCGAGGCGCTTCCCAACCAGGGGCATTTCTTCAACGCCGGAGCGATAAGCAGCCGCTTGACGCCCGCCGGGCCCGATCACGCGCAGATTGCCGCCTGTGCGGGAATGGCCGACTATGTCGACGCGCTTTTCGCCGCGTCCGGTCTGGAGCATGTCGATGCGCGTGGGCGATCGCTTGCGGTCCACCATGCGATGCGAAAGCGTGAGGTGCGGCTGTTGCGTCCTTTGCTCGAATACCTTTCATCGCGTAATTCGCTGCGTGTCCTCGGACCGACCGATCCATCCAGGCGCGCGCCGACTGTGGCCATCGTTGCGGACCGACCGGGCGAGGCTCTGGCCGCCGAACTGGCTCCGCACGGGATCATGGCGGGGGGCGGAGATTTCTATGCCGTGCGCCCGCTTCGAGCGATGGGCGTCGATCCATCACACGGGGTGCTTCGGCTGAGTTTCACGCATTACACGTCCGATGACGAGATCGACAGACTCATCACGGCGCTGGAGCACGTCCTCTGATCGCCCTGAGGCGTTGACCTGCCGCCGCCCGCGCTAGATGGCGCAAGGAACGGCAAGGAGTGTGGCGTGGCAGACCCTGTGATCTGGTGGGTTCGGAAGGACCTGAGACTGAGCGACAACCCGGCGCTCATGGCAGCGGCAGGTGCGGGCGGTCCGGTCATTCCGGTCTTTGTTCTGGACGAAGTTTTCTCGGAGTACCGTGCGGCTCCGCTCTGGCGGTTCGGATTGGGTATCGAGGCGCTGACAAAGACGCTGGAGGCCATGGGCTCGCGTCTTGTACTGAGGCGAGGCAGGGCAGCGGATGTCCTCACAGGCCTCTGCCGCGAAACGGGAGCAAGGACCGTCCGTTGGAGCCGCGCCTATGATCCGGATCAGGTGTCGCGCGACAAATCCGCGAAAGCCGCGCTCGAGACGATGGGGGTGGACGCGAAAAGCCTTGCCGGACATCTCCTCTTTGAACCCTGGACCGTCAAGACCAGGGAAGGCGGGTTCTACAAGGTATATTCGCCTTTCTGGCGCGCCGCGCGGGACGTCGGCGTCGCATCGGCCATCGCTCGGCCTGCGTCACTGCCCGCGCCTGACACGTGGCCGTCAAGCGATCGGCTCGCCGAGTGGAATCTCGGCGGCGCGATGCAGCGCGGCGCGGGAGTCGTCGCGGCGCACGTCAACGTCGGGGAGGATCAGGCGTCTGCGCGGCTGGGCTCGTTCATCGCGCGGGGAATAGCCGACTACAAGGTCAAGCGCGACTATCCCGGCGGGACACATACCTCAAAACTTTCCGAAAACCTGGCCTGGGGAGAGATCAGCCCGCGTGCTTGCTGGCATGCGGGAGCGCGCGCCGTGGAGGAAGGCAAGGCAGGCGCCGAACACTTTCTGAAGGAGCTGGCCTGGCGCGAGTTTGCCTATCATCTGGTCTGGCACACTCCACACATCGTCAACGAGAACTGGCGCGATGGCTGGAATGCATTTCCGTGGAACGAGGACGAGCGCCTCCGGGAGGTGAAGGCGTGGAAACAGGGGCGGACCGGGGTTCGCTTCGTCGATGCTGCAATGCGCGAGATGTATGTGACGGGTCACATGCACAACCGCAGCAGAATGATCGTTGCAAGCTACCTTACCAAGCACCTGATGTGCCATTGGCGGATCGGACTTAAGTGGTTCGAGGACTGCCTGATCGACTGGGATCCGGCGTCGAATGCGATGGGATGGCAATGGACCGCAGGGTCGGGGCCCGATGCGGCGCCATATTTCCGGGTTTTCAATCCGGTCACCCAGCTCGACAAGTTTGACCGGGACCGCGACTATGTCCGACGCTGGATCGCAGAAGACTATCCCCGCCCCACGAAAACGGCCCTGTCCTACTTCGGTGCCATTCCGCCGAGCTGGGGTATGTCGTCGAGCGACGCGTATCCGGAAGAACCGATTGTCTCGATGGATCACGGGCGGTCGCGGGCGCTCGAGGCATATCAGGCTCGGAATTTCTGAAGCGCAGCGCAACCGGCGCAACCTCGTTGTGATCTGTCGTGTTCGAGGCGGGTACAGCTCTGGATGGCACTTCATGGGAAGTGTCGGCACCAGTGCTGTTCGAAAGGTGATTCACCTCGGATTCGCGACCTGCTAGAGTGAAATACAGAGGTATCTCTGGATTACTTGGGAAAATATGGGAAAAAGTTGTCGATACGGTACATACTACATATAGTATTTCAATATCAATTTATCAAAATATGGACGCTATATGTCGAGTAGACGGTAGATTGTTTCAAGTTTGATTCCCAGATTTCCCAAATATTCCCCTTGCTTCCCATAATTTCCCATGGCACCTTCAAGCCATCGGATGACAAGGGTTCAGCACTAGGGGCGGCAAACGACCCCAGGCAACCAAATCAGAGCAGGTTTCATACAGGCACCCATCTCATTCGATCGTAGAGATCCGGCGCGCGGGCGAGCAGACATCCCCCCAGGTGGCGCGCGCAGCTGGACTATCCCGGAAACGGGACGAGGGCGGCGGATCGGACACTGGCAGCAGTCCGATCCGCCGTTTTCATTTTCGGGGGGCGAATAAAGAGGGCCGCGGGACAGTGGTTCGTAGGTTCAGAGGCGAAAGCAT
>CAZRNL010000283.1:0-4446 GCA_964601395.1 uncultured Silicimonas sp.
TCGACGGTCTGCGCGACAATGGCGCCGTCTTTGTCGAGGAACTGGACGAGTGCCCCTTGGACCGCCCGGTGATCTTCTCTGCGCACGGCGTGCCCAAGGCCGTTCCGGCCGAGGCCGCGCGGCGCGAAATGGTCTATGTGGACGCCACCTGCCCGCTGGTCAGCAAGGTGCATATCGAAGCCGAGCGGCACCACGCGAACGGCCTGCAGATGGTGATGATCGGACACGAAGGTCACCCCGAGACACTGGGCACGATGGGCCAGTTGCCCGACGGTGAGGTGATGCTCGTCGAAACGGTCGAGGATGTGGCCCGCGTCGCTCCGCGCGATCCGGCCAGGCTCGCATTCATAACCCAGACCACCTTGTCGGTGGACGATACCGCCGACATCGTGAGCGCGTTGAAGGCGCGGTTTCCGGGCATCGTCGGACCGCACAAGGAAGACATCTGCTACGCCACGACAAACCGGCAGGAAGCGGTGAAGGCGATTGCGCGCAAGATAGACGCGCTTCTGGTGATCGGCGCGCCGAACTCGTCGAATTCCAGGCGTCTGGTCGAGGTCGGCCAATCAGCCGGATGCGCTTATGCGCAGTTGATCCAGCGCGCGGTCGAGATCGACTGGCGGGCGCTTGGCGACGTCCGTGCAGTTGGCCTGACCGCCGGAGCCAGCGCGCCGGAAGTGTTGGTCAACGAGGTCATCGACGCGTTCCGCGACCGCTTCGAGGTGAGCCTCGAACTGGTCGAAACCGCTGTCGAGCGCGTCGAGTTCAAGGTACCTCGCGTTCTGAGAGAAACAGCGTGATCTCGCTTCAGTTCCTGCTGACCTCCTTCGTGGTCGTGCTCGCCCCCGGAACCGGGGTCATCTACACTCTGGCCATCGGCTTGGGCCAGGGACGCGCCGCCGCGGTCGCCGCCGCCTTCGGCTGCACCTTCGGCATCGTGCCGCACCTCATGGCGGCGATCCTCGGGCTGGCAGCGATCCTGCACACCAGCGCGGTGCTGTTCACGCTCGTCAAGTTCGCCGGTGTCGCCTACCTTCTCTGGCTTGCCTGGCAATCGCTTTCGGCGACCGGTGCGCTGTCAATCGGCGAGAAACGCAGCACCGATCCCTGGTGGCGGATTGCCCGGCGCGGCGCGCTGATCAACATCCTCAATCCGAAGCTCTCGATCTTCTTTTTGGCGCTTCTGCCGCCGTTCCTGTCGGGCAACCCGGCAACGGCGACCGCCGAGATGACGCTTCTGGGCGGGGTCTTCATGGCGATGACTTTCGGCGTCTTCATCGTCTACGGCGTCTTCGCCGCCACCGCGCGCGACCGGCTCTTGTCGAGTGCGCGGGCGATGCGCTGGCTGAACCGCAGTTTCGCGGCGATCTTCGCGGCGCTGGCCGGACGACTGGCGCTGGAGCGGGCATGACCGTTCCGCGCGCGCCGCTGGTTCTGGGCCTTCTGGGCCTGATCCCATTCCTCTGGGGCGTGCTGACGCTGGTCTCGCCCGATGCCGCCGACCTGGGAATGCGGACCTTTGGGCCCCGGTTCTCGGGGCCCTTCGTCCTTCTGCAATACGGCACGATCATCCTGGCCTTCATGTCGGGCGTGCTCTGGGGCTTCGCGACACGCGCCAGCGGCGAGCGGGCGGCCTTCGGATACGTGCTTTCGGTCCTGCCGGCGCTCTGGGCGTTCTTCATGGTGGGTGCCGGCCCGACATCCTCGGCAATTTACCTGATCGCGGGATTCATCGGCCTTCTGGCGCTCGACTGGTCGTTCTGGCGGCAAGGCCTGGCGCCGGAATGGTGGATGCGGCTGCGTATCCTGCTGACCGTGGTGGTCGTTCTCTGCCTGTCGGTTCTGGTGATCTAATGGCCGACCGGCAGACACTCGACGTCTACGCCAGGCGTGCCGGCGACTATGCGGCGAAGTTCGCGACCGACCGCCCCGACCGGCACCTGAAGCGCTTCATAAAGGCGATGCCGAAGGGCGGGCGCGTGCTGGATCTTGGCTGCGGAACCGGCCGTGCCTCTGTCTTCATGCGCGACGCAGGGCTGGCGGTCGATGCCTGGGACGCGTCCGAAGAGATGGCGCGGATCGGACGCGAGGCGAACGGGCTGGACATCAGGATCGCGGAGTTCGCCGAGCTGTCGGCCGAAGCTGTCTACGACGGGAACTACGCCAGCTTCTCGCTCCTGCACGCACCCAAGTCCGAGATGCCGGCGCATCTTCTCAGGATATCGGCCGCTCTGAGGCCCGGCGGTCTCTTGCATCTCGGGTTGAAAACCGGAGACGGCGAGGCTCGGGATTCCATCGGACGGTTCTACGCCTACTATCAGGACGCCGAAATCTCCGCTCTTCTGGACGCGACCGGCCTTGCTGTCACGTCGCGCAGCTTTGGCGAAGAGGCCGGGCTGGACGGAACGGTCGCGCCCTGGATCATCCTTGCAGCACGGAAACCCGAATGACCCTGACACTCTATTCGATGCCCTCCTCGGGCAACAGCTACAAGGTCCGGCTTATGCTGGCCCTGCTCCGGCGGCCCTATACCCATGTCGGGATGGAGTACGAGACCGAGGCGCTGGCAAAGGCCCACGCGACAGGCGCGTTGCCCTTGAAGAAGCTGCCGGTCCTGAAGCTGGAGGATGGCACGGCACTGCCCGAATCGAACGCCATCCTCTGCTACCTGGCCGAAGGCACGGACTGGATGCCAGCCGATCCCGTCGTCCGCGCCAGGATGCTGGGGTGGATGTTCTGGGAGCAGAACCAGCACGAAGGCGTCATTGCCGTCCGCGCCGCAATCCTCAGCTACGCCTCGCGCGCGCACCTGCGCACGCCCGAACGGCTGGCCGAGCTTCTGGACCGGGGCCATGCGCTTTTGCAGCAGATGGAGGACCGGCTTGCGGTCGCCGACTGGATCGCCACCGAACAGCCCACGGTCGCGGACATCTCGCTTTACGGCTACACCCATTCCGCCGCCGCCAAGGGCGGGTTCGACATGAGCCGTTTTCCGGCCATCAACCGCTGGCTGGATCGCATCGCGGCCCTGCCCGGCCATGTGACACTGGACGATATCCCGGCATGAAAAGTCTGATCGCCTATACCGACGGCGCCTGTTCGGGCAATCCCGGACCCGGCGGCTGGGGCGCGCTGCTTGTCGCGATGGACGGCGACGCGGTTCTGAAGGAACGCGAACTCTGCGGCGGCGAGGCGCTGACCACCAACAACCGGATGGAGCTTCTGGCGGCGATCAATGCGCTCGATGCGCTTGCCCGACCTTCCGAGATCACCATCGTGACGGATTCGACCTACGTGAAGAACGGGGTCGAAAGCTGGATCCACGGCTGGAAGCGCAAGGGCTGGAGAACCGCCGCCGGCAAACCGGTCAAGAACGTGGATCTCTGGCAAAAGCTGGAAGAGGCGCAGCACCGTCACACCGTGACCTGGGCCTGGGTCAAGGGCCATGACGGTCATGCCGAGAACGAGCGCGCCGATGCGCTGGCGCGGGCGGGCATGAAACCGTTCAAGCCATCGAAGGCGACCCCGGATGCCTAGCGCCGATTGCGACGCTTTCGTGCGATCACTTCGGACGGAATCAGGACCAGTGCACCCAGGGCGCCGACGATTGCATTCAGGCCGTGGCTGCCAAGCGAGATATTGAACATCACGCGGGCCATGAAGAACAGCACCACGCCGCCGACGGCGATGATGATCGCCTGAAGATACCCATGATGGGTGAAGTCCCATTTTTCGGAGAAATAGGCGACCAGCCCGCCGATCACCAGCGACCCCCAGAACGCGAAAAACATGCTCGTGACCTCCTGCTCGTGCGGCGCAGTCTAGCGGGGCGGAATGGGATCGGCAATTCGCACACTCTGCCGTTCGCCTGGCAGCAAATCCGGCTACACAACTGGACCTGCAGACCGGGCTGATCGCGGCGATCCGACCTTGAGCCGCGCGGTCAGAAGGCTCTCAGGAAGTAGAAAAGCGGCCGACTTTCGTCGACCGCTTTCCCATGTTCATGACTCAGTCATTCAGGCCGAAGGGCTGTTTCCGGTAGCCGACATCACATTGATCGAAACGCCGGGGCCCATCGTGGACGACAGCGCGACCTTCTGCATGTAGGTGCCCTTGGCACCGGCCGGCTTCGCCTTCGACACCGCGTCGACGAAAGCGAGAACGTTCTCGACAAGTTTCTTGTCTTCGAACGACACCTTGCCAATACCGGCATGGACCACACCGGCCTTCTCGGCCTTGAAGGTCACCTGACCGCCCTTGGCGGCCTCGACGGCTTCCTTGACGTCCATCGTCACGGTCCCGGTGCGCGGGTTCGGCATCAGGTTGCGCGGACCCAGCACTTTGCCCAGGCGTCCGACGATCGCCATCATGTCAGGCGTCGCGATGCAGCGGTCGAACTCGATCTTGCCGCCCTGGATGGTCTCCATCAGGTCCTCGGCACCGACG
>CAZRNL010000284.1:0-4437 GCA_964601395.1 uncultured Silicimonas sp.
GCGCGGGGAGAAGTGCGATCCGCATTCGCCATGACCGAACCCCATCCGGGTGGAGGTTCGGACCCCGGCATGATGCTGACAACCGCCACCCGGGATGGCGACGACTACGTGGTACATGGACACAAATGGTTCATCACCGGCGCTGCCGAGGCCGCACATTTCATCTTGCTCGCGCGCACGTCCGACGACGCCCGGCGAGGCCACACGGCCTTCCTGTTCCACCGCGACGATCCCGGCTGGCAGATCGCGCGCCGCATCCCGATCATGGGGCCGGAGGAACACGGAGGGCATTGCGAACTGACGTTCGACGGGCTGCGGATTTCGAAAGAGAACGTGATCCTGGCGGAAGGGCGCGGCATGAAAGTCACCCAGGCCCGGCTTGGCCCTGCCCGCCTGACCCATTGCATGCGCTGGCTTGGACTTTCGAAGCGCTGCGTCGAGATCGCCCAAGACTATGCCGCGACCCGAGAGGGCTTCGGCGTCCGGCTGGCCGACCGAGAAAGCGTACAGGTCATGCTTGGCGATCTTGCCATGCAGATCGAAACCGGCCGCCTTCTGGTGATGAAGGCCGCCTGGGAAATCGACCGGGGAGGTTTCGCTCAGAAAGAGGTCTCGATGGCGAAGATCCATGTGGCGAACCTTCTGCACAAGGCGGCTGATGTGGCGATTCAGATCAACGGCGCGCGAGGGTATTCGCAGGATACGGTGCTGGAGTGGATCTATCGCTACTCGCGTCAGGCCAGGCTCGTGGACGGCGCGGACGAAGTGCACAAGATGATCCTGAACAAGCGTCTGGCATCCGAAGGCCGTGATTTCTACCGCTGGATCACTCCGGGATGAGCGATGTCAAAGTCACCGGTGACATCGACTTCGACCGGCGCGCCCTCGCCGACGTTCTGAGGCGGGAGCTTGGACCGGACAACGGCACTTTCCGCCTGTCGCGGATCGGCGGCGGACAGTCGAACCCGTCCTACTTCCTCGATCACGGTGCGCGGCGGCTGGTGCTTCGCAAACAGCCCAACGGTCCGATCCTGAGGGGAGCTCACGCAATCGACCGTGAATACCGCGTGCTGGAAGCGCTGGAGGCGACGGATGTGCCGGTGCCCGCGCCTGTTCACTACCATGCCGATGCCAGCGACATCGGCACCCCATTCTATCTGATGGAGCGTGTCGAGGGACGAATTTTCACCGACACCTCGCTTGCCGATATACCGAAAGACCTCAGACGCGGTATCTGGATGGGTGTCGCCGACGCGCTGGCGACGATGCACCGGATACGGCCCGAAGACGTGGGGCTTGGAGACTTCGGCAAACAGGGGACGTACTTCGATCGCCAGATCGCGCGCTGGGAGCGGCAGTATCGCGCATCGCCCTCGGGACGCGTTGCCCAGATCGAGACGGTTTACGAATGGCTGACCGAACACCAACCTCCAGATGACGGGCTCACGTCGCTTTGCCACGGGGATTTCCGTCTGGGGAACCTGATGTTTCATCCTACCGAGGACAGGGTTGTGGCGATCCTCGACTGGGAGTTGTCGACGCTCGGGCACCCGCTTGCGGACCTGGGGTTCTGCGCGATGCCCTGGCATTCCTCGCCGGACGAGTACGGCGGACTGCTCGGGGTCGACCTTTCCGAAATGGCGCTTCCTTCCGAGGCCGATTTCGTCGCACGCTACATGGCTTCAGCGCCATTCCAGGCGCCGCTATCGACCTTCCACAAGGTCTTCGCGCTCTACAGATTCGCCGTCATTTTCGTGGGCATTGCCGATCGGGCCAGGTCCGGGACTGCGGCGGGCGCACAGGCCGCCTCGCTTGCCCCGCTCGCCGGGCGCTTCGCCAACCGCGCGCTGGAACTGGCCGAGGACAGGCCGCACTCCCTCGAACTCTAGGTCCCCGACAACGTCCGCTATTCGGCGGCGTCCAGCCGCTTTCCCGGAGCTTCCAATGTCGCGACGCGGTAGCCCAGGGCGTCGATCTCTCCTCGCGCGCTTGACAGGTCTGCTCTCGCGCCGGCCAGTGCCAAGGCCAGTTCCGCGGAATCCGGCACCACCGGTTCCTCGTCCTTCCTGCCGACAAGCCCGCCGAATGCCCAAGCCAGGAAGCGTTGCAAATCGTCCATGATCAGGAAGAACGACGGCACAACCACAAGACTGAGAACGGTGGAAACGATGATGCCCCCGATGACCGCTATGGCCATCGGCGCACGGAAACTGCCACCTTCGCCGACACCCAGCGCCGAGGGCAGCATGCCCGCCGACATCGCAATGGACGTCATGACGATAGGACGCGCCCGCTTGTGACCGGCCTCTATCATCGCGTCAAAACGGGACATCCCGCGATTGCGCATCTCGATTGCGAAATCCACAAGCAGGATCGCGTTCTTGGTCACGATACCCATCAGCATCAGAATCCCGATCAGAACCGGCATCGAGAGAGCGTTGTTGGTCACGATCAGGGCAGCCGCCACCCCGCCGATGGCAAGGGGAAGCGAGAACAGGATCGTGAAAGGCTGGATGACCGAGCCGAACAGCAGGATCAGCACCGTCAGAACCAGCATCAGGCCCATGATCATGGCGTTTCCGAAACTCTGCATCAGTTCGGCCTGGATCTCGGCGTCACCGGATTCCGCGACACGAACACCCGCAGGCAATTCGACGGTCGCAACGATCTCCTTGAAGCGCGCAGTAGCGGAGCCAAGAGCCACGCCGACCGGCAGGTTGGCGCCGATGGTCGCCTGCCGTTCACGGTTCAGGCGGTCGATGGAGGACGGGCCCTCGGAGAGCACAACATCGGCCACCGACGACAACGGCACGGTGCCGCCGGTGGCGGTCGGCACCCTCAGTGCGCGGATACGGTCGAGGTTGCTGGTCACAGTGTCGCGCAACTGCACGCGGACGGGAATCTGGCGGTCGTCAATCGACACCTTGGCAAGGGCCGCGTCGAAGTCGCCGATACTGGCCACGCGAATGGTCTCGGCAATGCCGGCCGTGGTCACGCCTAGGCGCGCCGCTTCGGCCTTGCGCGGGGTAATCTGCACTTCTGGCAACGGCAACGCGCCCTCGGCGGCCACGTTCGCCAGCAGAGGATCGCCGCGGAGCGCCTTCTCGAGCCGGGCCACCGCCTCGTTCAGTGCCGCTTCGTCGGACGAAAGGATCGAGAACGAGATATCCCGCTCTCCCCTGTCGTTCAGCTTGAAGGCGCGCACGTCCGGAACGCCGTGGATCTTGTCGAAAATCTCTTCCTCGATCTCACTCTGCGGACGCTCGCGACCTGTGTCCTCGACTTCCGGGACCAACCCGCCGACGAAGGGGGTCTTGCGCGCGAGCTCGGACAGCCGCAGCAGAAGGGAATGGTCGAGCTTCTCGAGCAGGACGGTCACCGAGGCACGGCGAATGTCGCGGTCACCTGTCGGAGACGATCCACCCAGCACGAAGACACTCTCGACTCCCTCTATGGTGCTGATGATCTCCACGAGGTCCTGCGTGGTTCTGTCGGTGTCGGCCAGCGTCGATCCTGGCGGAAGTTCGACCGATATCGGGATGCGGCTGACATCTTCAGGCGGTATGAAACTGCCGGGCACCTTCATCATGAAGAAAAGCGAGACAGCCAGAGCGCCGATGGCGGCAACCAGGGTCAGGTAGCGGCTTGGAACAAAGAGGAACCGACCGGACGTGGTCCAGCGGACCAGCCCCAGGTAACCGCGCATCATCAGCCCGTCCTTCTCGCCTTCATGATCGGCAAGCGCATCCTTGCTCCGCATCAGATAGGCGGCCATCATGGGCGTGATGAGACGCGCCACCAGAAGCGAGAACAGCACCGCGATGGCGACCGTCAGGCCGAATTGTCGGAAGTACTGGCCCGGTATTCCCGGCATGAAACTGACCGGAACGAAAACGGCGATGATGGTGGCGGATGTGGCGATGACAGCCAGACCGATTTCATCGGCCGCCTCGATCGCCGCGCGATATGGGGTTTTCCCCATACGGATGTGACGCGCGATGTTCTCGATCTCGACGATGGCGTCGTCGACGAGAATGCCGGTGGCAAGCGTCAACGCCAGGAAAGAAACAAGGTTCAGTGAGAAGCCGATCAGGTCCATGATGTAGAAGGTCGGGATGGCCGACAGCGGCAGCGCGACGGCGGCGATCATTGTCGCGCGCCAGTTCTTGAGGAAGACCAGAACCACGAGAATAGCAAGGAGAGCGCCTTCGATCAGCGTATGAAGCGCGGATTCGTAGTTGCCGTAGGTATAGTAGACCGTGTCATCGACCGGCGTGACAGCGATGCCCGGATGCTGTTGACGAATTGTGTCGAGCTTGGCGTTGACCAGTTCCGCCACACTGACTTCCGAGGCGCCCTTGGCGCGGAAGACCGAGAACGTCACCACCTGATCACCGTTGAACCGGGAGAACGAGCGCAGTTCCTCGTAGGTATCGA
>CAZRNL010000285.1:0-4428 GCA_964601395.1 uncultured Silicimonas sp.
ACCATCGCGTCCAGCGGGTTGGTGATGCAGATCACGAAAGCGCCGGGAGCATGGGACTTGATCCCTTCGCCCACCGAACGCATGACTTTCAGGTTGATGCCCAGCAAGTCGTCGCGGCTCATGCCGGGCTTGCGCGGCACGCCGGCCGTGACGATGCAGACGTCCGCGCCCGCGATGTCGGCATAGTCGGTCGTGCCTTTCAATGTGGCGTCGAAGCCCGCCGAGGGGCCTGCTTCGGAAATGTCGAGCGCCTTGCCTTGGGGAGTTCCTTCGGCGATGTCGAAGAGAACGACGTCGCCCAGTTCCTTTAGTGCGACAAGGTGGGCAAGGGTGCCACCGATCTGGCCCGCGCCGATCAAGGCGATTTTGGGTCTGGCCATTGGAAGATCTCCGGTTCGGTTTCTGAAAATCGTGTCGCGGGGATGCCTAGACAGAGTTTGCCGCAGGCGCAAGGGTGGCGAAGGCATGCGGGCGTCATGGTCGCGCTAACATTGCGGATCGGAGGCAAGTATCGAGACGGATCTGACCTTTTTCGCGATTGGCGTACCCGCCGTCATTCTGGCTGGCATCTCCAAGGGCGGCTTCGGCTCGGGCGCATCCTTCGTGGCAACACCGATCCTCGCGCTGATCCTGCCGCCCGAAATGGCGGTCGGTATTCTGCTCCCGCTTCTCATGGTGATCGACGTTGCAACGCTCCGACCCTACTGGAAGCGCTGGGACGCCGTGGAAGCCCTGCGACTGCTGTGGGGGGCAATTCCGGGTGTCGCGCTCGGCGCGGCGTTCTGGAGCTTCGCCAATCCCGACCTGTTGCGGCTTCTGATCGGCATGATCGCGGTCGGTTTCGTACTGTTCCAGCTCGGGCGGCGCGACCGTGTCCGTCGCACCCGACGCGCGGGCGCAGTGGTCGGCTTTCTTGCCGGGTGTGTCGCGGGGTTCACCAGTTTCGTCAGCCACGCCGGCGGACCGCCCGTCGCGGTATATCTGTTGTCGCGCGGGCTCTCGAAGACCGGCTACCAGGCGACGACGGTTCTGGTGTTCTGGATCGTGAACATCGCCAAGGCTGTCCCCTATGCCTTCCTCGGCATGTTCACGACGCAGTCGCTGCTGGCGGGGCTCTATCTCGTGCCGGCGGCGCTTTTCGGCGCCTGGCTCGGGGTCGTGGCGCACCGGGCAATACCGGAACGCGCGTTTTTCGCGGTCACCTACGTGCTTTTGCTGGCCACGGGCACGAAGCTGATCTTCGACGCGCTGGCTTGAGCGTGGTCAGCTCTTGGTCCCGTAAGGGCGCAGCGGTTCGTCGAGGGTCTCAAAGGCCTCGCCCGATGCGACCAGGCAGGTCATGCCGTCGGGCAGGGTGACGGTGATCGTCCACGTGCCGGTCTCTGCCGAGGCAAAAACCTCGACCACCCGGCCCTGCGGCGCAATCCCGATCGACTGGCGGCTTTCTCCGTATCTTTCGGCAAGCTTCTCGAGCACCACGGCGCGCGCGGCGCAATTGGCGTTCTGTGCGGTGGCTGCCGAGCCAGCACCAAGCGCGATCAGGGATGTCAGGACGACGGCTTTGGTGGTCATTTCTGTCCTTTCCGGAAGGTCCGGCCTTCCATTGACAAGCGCCCGGTTCGGTCAGGGCCGGATGAACTCAGTGTCTCTTCCACCGTCCAAGATAGGATTAACGCGGCGCGCGCTTCCTGATGCGGCGCCGCGATCCGGAGGCCGCTGCGCTGCAGCAAAAAGCCTTGCGGATAGATGCGCGGGTGTGCAGGGTCCGCGCAACTTTGTTGCGGAGACGACGAATCATGCAAGGCAACCCGTCGCTTTTCAGGTCTGTCCTCTATATTCCGGGCTCGAAGGCCCGAGCCCTCGACAAGGCGCGCGGCTTGCCGGCCGACGCCATCATCTTCGACCTCGAAGACGCCGTCGCCCCCGATGAGAAGGACGCGGCGCGCGATACTCTTGCGGCCGAACTTCGGTCCGGCGGCTACGGCCACCGCGCGCGGATCGTCAGGATCAACAGCCTGGATACGCCCTGGGGCGAGAACGACGCGCGGGCCGTGTCCGCGATGGACTGCGACGCGGTTCTTCTGCCCAAGGTCGACGGTCCCGAACATGTCGCGGATCTCGCCCGGCTGACCGGCGACCTGCCGGTCTGGTGCATGATGGAGACCTCTCGCGGCGTCCTGAACGCGCTGGCCATCGCCGACCGCCCCGAGGTGCAGGGTTTCATCCTTGGCACCAACGATCTGGCCAAGGAGATCGGCTGCGAGACCGGGGGCGACCGCTCGGCCATGATGACCGCGCTACAGACCTGCCTTCTCGCCGCGCGCGCCGCCGGCATTGTCTGCATCGACGGCGTCTACAACGCGTTTCAAGATACCGAGGGCCTGGCCGCCGAATGCGCGCAGGGCAGGGCGCTGGGCATGGACGGCAAGACCCTGATCCACCCGTCCCAACTGGACACCGCCAACGCCGTCTTCGCCCCCACGCCCGAACAGATCATATTGGCGGAACGTCATATTCAGGCCTACGACGCGGCAATTGCACGGGGCGAGGCAGTCGCGGTGGTTGACGGCAGGATCGTCGAGAACCTTCATGTCGAAACGGCGCGCAGGATTCTCTCCCGCGCGCAGGCCATCCGTGAAAGGAACGCCGCATGACACTGATGATCCTCGGGCTGATCCTCTGGACCGCTGCCCACCTGTTCAAACGCGTCGCACCCGACGCCCGCGCAGCACTCCAGGACAGGATGGGAGACGCCTCCAAGGGCCTCTTCGCGGGTATCCTGCTTCTCTCGGTCGTGCTGATGGTGATCGGCTATCGCGGCACATCGACGGCGGTCTACTGGGATCGCTCTGCCGCTACGACCGGTATCAACAACCTTCTGATGTTGGTGGCTGTCGCTCTCTACGGCGTCGGCAGCTCGAAAAGCCGCCTGCGCCCGATGATGCGCCACCCGATGCTCTGGGGCACGGTTGTCTGGGCCCTGGCGCACCTTCTGGTCAACGGCGACGTCGCCTCGATCGTGCTCTTTGGCTGGATCGCGGTCTGGGCGCTGGTCGAGATGCCGCTGATCAACCGTGCGGTTCACTCCTACGTGCCCTACGAAGGGGGAAGCGTGGCGGGCGATGTGCGGCTCGCCGTGATCACTCTGGTCGTCTACGCGATCATCGGCGGCATCCACGCGTGGCTTGGCTACAATCCCTTCGGAGCCTGAGCCGCATGAAGACCAACCCGGGTCGCTTCTTCGAGGATTACCGCGTGGGCGAGACGATCCGCCACGCGGTGCCCCGCACGCTGGCGGGCGGCGAAAAGGCGCTTTACCACGCGCTCTATCCGGCCCGGCATGCGCTGCACTCCTCGGGCGTGTTCGCCGCCGCCTGCGGCCTTCCCGGCCCCTTCGACGACCTGATCGTGTTTCACACCGTCTTCGGCAAGACGGTTCCCGACATCTCGCTGAACGCGGTGGCGAACCTCGGCTATGCCGAGGGCCGCTGGCTGAAGCCGGTCTATCCGGGCGACACCTTGTCCGCGACCTCCGAGGTCATCGGCCTGAAACAGAACTCGAACGGCCCGTCCGGTGTGGTCTGGGTCCGCACCACCGGGCGCAACCAGGACGGCGAGGCGGTACTGGAGTACGTCCGCTGGGTGATGGTCCGCAAGGGCAACCCGGACGCCGACGCCCCTGAAACTGTCGTTCCGGAGCTGGCCTCCGCCGTCCCGCCCGGCGATCTGGTCGTTCCCGAGGGCCTGACGTTCGCCACCTACGACTTCGACCAGGCCGGAGAGCCGCACCGCTGGGGTGACTATTCCGTTGGCGAGAAGATCGACCATGTCGACCGCATCACCATCGAGGAAGCCGAGCACATGCTGGCGACGCGGCTATGGCAGAACACCGCCAAGGTTCATTTCGACACGACCCACCGGGCGGACGGCAAGCGCCTGATCTACGGCGGTCACATCATCAGCTTGGCGCGCGCGCTGTCGTTCAACGGCCTGGCCAATGTCCAATGCCTTGCCGCGCTGAACGGGGGCGCCCACGCTGCGCCCTGCTTCGCGGGCGATACGGTGACCGCCTGGTCCGAAGTTCTGGACAAGGCCGAAACCGGCGTGCCAGGCGTCGGCGCGCTGCGTTTGAGGCTCGTGGCGCAACACGCGGGGGCCGGGGCATTCAGCCTCAACAACAGCGACGGAAAGTTTGCCGAGGGGGTGTTGCTGGATCTGGACTACTGGGGGTTGATCCCGATCTGATCGCCTTGTGCGCTGATCCTTTCGCTGCTTGACTGACCTCGATGAACGACAGGAACGAACAACTGTGAACAGGCACCAGGCAGCCGACCGGCAGGAATGGGTACTGCCGCCGCTGCTCGACGTGACGACCCCCTACGCGCTGGGCGAGTACCCTGAGGACCGGGTGCGCCGGATCATGTTCAA
>CAZRNL010000286.1:0-4410 GCA_964601395.1 uncultured Silicimonas sp.
AGTTTTGACGGACTCCATTACGCGGGGGTGTGTTATTGCCAGCATTGCCGCGCGTCTGATGGCGGGCGAAAAGCTGTCCGCCTTCCCCAAGGCAGCGCCGCACCAGCAGGTGTCGGACGACGTGACGATCCCGATGAGCGATCCGATGTCGCTGTCCGATTTCCGTACGCCCTGGTTCAGCGTCAAGGAAGCCGTGCTGCCCTTCGCGCGCTTCCCAGGAGTCGACACCCTTCTCGGCCCCGAGATGCGCTCGACCGGAGAGGTCATGGGATGGGACCGCAGCTTCCCCCGTGCGTTCCTCAAGGCACAGCTCGGCGCTGGCACGCATCTGCCCGAGCAAGGGGTCGTGTTCCTGTCGATCAAGGACGAAGACAAGACTCCCCAGATGGCGGAAACAGCCCGCATCCTGCTTGGCCTCGGACTCGAAATCCTCGCGACACGTGGCACCGCGGCCTTTCTGACCGAGAACGGGATTCCGTCGGAGGTCGTCAACAAGGCCTACGAAGGCGGACGCACCATCGTCGACGTGATGAAGGACGGTCTGGTGGACCTGGTGATGAACACGACCGAAGGCGCGCAGGCGATCGAGGATTCGCGGTCCATGCGGAACGTGACGCTGATGGACAAGATCCCCTATTTCACCACGGCCGCCGCGGCGCACGCGGCAGCCCTGGCGATGAAATCGCGGGGCGAGGGAGAGTTGAGCGTCAGGTCGCTTCAGGGGGCCTGAGGCCGGACCTCGGCAATGGCATCAGCGCCGGCTCATGTGCATCAATAGGGGTGACGCTCCACGAGACCGCGTCGGGGGCAGTGCTTCCTTCCGCCTCACTCCAGCATCCACTCGCCTTCGGGAAAGAAGGCGTGGAACGCGAAGGCGAACAGGACGTCATGCGGCACGTCCCGGCCTGCAGCGTCGCGCACCCGTATCGTTCCGACATCGCGGCTCTCGGCGATATTGGGTCCGTCCAGCGCCGAGGCCTGCCCCGAGGCCCAGGAAATCGTGACGCCCTCTTGCGTCAAAGATCCCTCGCCGCGCACCCGCTCGACCGGCCAAGCCCGGTCGCCCACCCGCACCACGCGCGCCAGCGCCGGAATACCGTGGGGCGGCAGCTCGCCCGAATAGAGAAACGGCCGGGTCGTTGAATCGTAGGACACATAGGGATTGCGGCCGTACATTCGCATGAACTGCGGCTGGTCCATTACCAGCCCGTCCGGATTGCGGGCGCGAAACTCGGCCCAACTTTCCATCCAGGTGGGAAGCTGGGTCAGTTCCTTGCCCGTCATCTCGCCCACGATCCCTTCGCCAACGGCCTGCTGCCACCAGGATTGTGTCTCGCGGTCGTACATCACCATGTCCGAGTTGCGCAGCTTGCCCGATACGCCGAAGGTCAGAAGCCTGCCATCCACACGCCGGTCGAATGTCATGCCGGAATTGCAGAGCGGGCAGAAGGTTACGGCTACGGGCACCCCGCCAATCCGGTCGTTCACAATCTCATGCCAGGTCAGGTACCTGATCGGATAGGCACGCGGGGTTTCCCCCTCGATCTCGACCGAGATGACAGGCTCACGGTCGCCAATCCGGGTTTCCTGCCCCGCATCCAGAAAATCCGGATCGCTCAGCGCCGGGATTCCGTCCTTCGGTGGCCCGCCTGAAAGGATTTCGGTCCAGTTCTCGACATTGGTGGTCGTGAAATCGGTTTCAGGCCATTCGTGCCGCCAAAAATTCGGGTCCGCGGAAACAACAGTAGCGGCCAGCGAAACGAGGCTGGCAAGGGTCAGGCTGGTCAGGCGCATCGGAGCTGTCCTCAAAGTTCGCCTGCATCCTGACAGAGGCCGCGTTTTCGGCACAGTCCCCTTCACGCGGGGTTGATCGGCTGTGTGCTAACCGAAGAATCCGTCCGCCTTCGCCCTGCGCACGCCGCGGGTCTCGTCCATGGCCCTGACGAAATTGTTGATCTTCGGATATCCAGCAACGTCGACGCCATCGGCTTCAAGCCAGCTTGCCACGGCGAAAAGGTAGAAGTCGGCCAGCGTGAGGTCGTCCCCGAAGAGAAACGGCCCGGAGATCACACCCTCGATATAGGCGGCCGAGGCCGCCATCGTCTCGGGTACCTTGGCGGTCATGTCGGCAAGCGAGGCCTCTTCGTTCGCCCAGCGATAACCGCGCAACTTGTGGGCGTGGTTCACGTGCATCGTCGAGGCAAGGTAGAACATGACCTCGCGCATCCGCGCGCGCGCCAGCGGATCGGTCGGCACGTAGCCCGGCATCGCGGTTTCGCCCAGGTATTCGAGGATCGCGCCGGCTTCGGTCAACGGGCCTTCGGGCGTCATCAGCACCGGCACACGGCCCTTGGGATTGATCGCCAGGTAGTCCGGCGTCGTCTGCTGTCCCGAGGCGAAATCGACGCGGACCGGCTCCCAGTGGATGCCGGCTTCGTTGAGGGCGACGACCACGGCGGTCGAGATCGTTCTGGGCGCGCAATAGAGTTTCAGCATGAGGATATCTCAGAATTGTGTGCGGGCATGTGCCCTTGTGGGCAGATCGAGGTGCGGGATGGCATTGAAGCCGGTCAGGATGGTCTCGGACTGGCGCACATGAAGCCTGTGGATCGACGTGTTCCAGATCGGCAGCATGACGCGGCTCATCTTCATGATGTCCAGATCCAGCAGGTGGCGCAGCACCATGCCGATCACGCCTCCCGACGTCACGCAGAGCACGCGACGGCCGGGCACGGCAGCTTCGGCCAGAAGAGCGGCGACGCGGTCCTCGAAGGCCTGGTAGGGCTCGGCTCCTTCTATCTCCGCGAGCTTCCATGCCGCGAAGACCTTGGGCATGTGGTCGATAAAGCCATCGTCGCCAGGAAGCGGCTCGCCCTTCACGCGATGAAGCGCGTCGGTCAGCGTATAATAGTCGATCTCGTTCAGGCGCGCATCTTCGTCGGCGCTGAGACCCATGCCCGCGACCGTCTCGCGATGGCGGCGCAAGGTTCCGGAAAGAACGTGGTCGAAGGTCTGGTCGTGGTCCCGCATCCACTGGCCCAGCCATTCGGCCTGCACATGCCCGAGATCGCTCAGCCGGTCGTAGTCGACCTCGGTCGTCGCGTGGCTGTTGGCCTGTCCGTGCCGGACCAGAATGATGTCGCCCATGACGCAGGTCTCCCTCATCCAGCCGGTTAGCCGAACTCGGCGGGAATGCCAATCTTCGGCGTTTCCACTTGACCCTTCGCGCACCTTCGCGGAAACCCAAGACATGGGTGCCGCAGAACTGACCATTGATCTCGACGCCGTGGCCGCCAACTGGGCGGCACTGGACGCGAAGACGTCGGACCATGTCGAGACCGCGGCGGTCGTGAAGGCTGACGGCTATGGTCTTGGCGCAACCCGCGTGGCGCGCCGACTACTTGCCGAGGGCGTGAACAGCTTCTTCGTCGCCGTCGCCTCGGAAGGAATCGCAATTCGCCAGGCTGTGGGTCGGGAATCGGAAATATTCGTCTTCTCGGGCCATATGGCCCACGACACCGAGGCGCTGCGGGTGCACGACCTGATTCCGCTGCTGAACGCCCCGGAACAGGTCGCGCGTCACTTTACGCAAAGCCAGGGTCATCCTTTCGGCATCCAGCTGGATACCGGCATGAACCGGCTTGGCATGGAACACGCTGACTGGGACGCGCTCAGGTCCGAATTGATGGATGCCGGGCCGCGTCTGGTGTTGAGCCATCTGGCCTGCGCCGACGAACCCGACCACCCGATGAACGCGCAACAGTTGCGTACCTTCCGCGACATGACGGACGGCATCGCGCACCGCCGTTCGCTGTCGGCGACGGGCGGGATTCTGCTTGGCCCCGAGTATCATTTCGATCTCGTGCGACCGGGAATCGGTCTTTTTGGTGGCCAGCCATTCGGGGACGCCACCCCTGCCCTGCGCCTGACAGCCCCCGTGATCCAGACGCGACAGGTGCGCCCGTTCGAGACGGTCGGCTATGCCAACGGCTGGACGGCCACCGTCCAAAGCCGGATCGCGACGATTGCCGCGGGCTATGCGGACGGGCTGATCCGCGCGATGGGACCGAAAGCGAAGGTCTTTGCGGGCGATGTGCCCTGCCCTGTCGTCGGGCGCGTGTCGATGGACCTGATCACGGTAGACGTCACGCATCTGGACGAAGACCCCGACAGTCTCGAGATCGTCGGCCCACATCAGAGCATCGACGATCTGGCCGAGGCCGCCGGGACGATCGGCTACGAGATACTGACCTCGCTCGGTCATCGCTATGTTCGTCGCTACGAGGGGGCCGCGTGATCCTGCTGGCTTCTATCGGGCGGGCCGTGCTGACGTTTCTCGCAGCGATCGGACGCGTTGCGCTTTTCGCCGTGCAAACCGTCAGTCACTTCGGCCGGCCACCGTGGTACCTG
>CAZRNL010000287.1:0-4395 GCA_964601395.1 uncultured Silicimonas sp.
CGCATGACCGCGCGCCCCTTCACGGATGCACAGATCGAACTGGCGAGGAGCTTTTGCGATCAGGCCGTGATCGCCATCCAGAACGCGCGCCTGTTCAACGAGACCCAGACCGCGCTGGCGCGCCAGACCGCCAGCGCAGACATCCTGCGGGTCATCAGCTCGTCGCCCAACGATGTGCTGCCAGTCTTCGAGGAAATCGTGAGGGTCGCCGTCGGACTTGTGAAATGCGATCTTGTCGTGACGATGATGCGGGAGGGCGACGTGCTCAACCAGGTGGCGGTGGCAACCCCGGACGGACTTCAAACGAACCCGAAGAAACTGAGCATTCCGATCGACCCCGCGCAGAATTTTCCGTCGCGGGTGCTACTGGAAAACCGGATCCTGCACATCGAGGACTGGCTGGAGTTCGACCTGCCGCCGTTCGAAGCCCTCATCCAGCAGCGCGTCGGTGTCCGCTCCAGCCTTACGATGCCGCTGGTGCGGGGCGAGCAGCGGGCCGGACTTTTGAACTTCATCCGCAAGGATCGGCGGCCCTTCACCCACGAGGAGATCGACCTCGCGCAGTCCTTTGCCGATCAAGCCGCGATCGCGATCGAGAACGTGCGCCTGTTCCGCGAGGCGCAGGACGCCCGGGCCGCCGCCGAGCAGGCCAATGCGGCCAAAAGCGCCTTCCTCGCCACCATGAGCCACGAGATCCGCACGCCGATGAACGCGGTGATCGGGATGAGCGGGCTGCTGCTGGACACCCGGCTCGACACCGAACAGGCCGACTATGCTCGCACCATCCGCGACAGCGGCGATGCGCTGCTGGGTATCATCAACGAGATCCTCGACTTCTCGAAGATCGAGGCCGGGCAGATGGACATCGAGCGGCACCCCTTCGACCTGCGCGACTGCATCGAGACCGCGCTCGACCTCGTCAGCGCCCGCGCGGCGGAAAAACGCCTCGACATGGCCTACATCATGGCCGACGACGTGCCCCCCGCCGTCAGCGCCGATCTGACACGGCTGCGCCAGATCCTGCTGAACCTGCTGTCGAATGCCGTGAAGTTCACCGAGGCGGGCGAGGTGGTGCTGACGGTGAGGGTCAGGCCGCTGGGAGGGCGCAGGATCGAGCTTGCGCTTTCCGTCCGCGATACCGGGATAGGCCTGTCACCCGATGGCATGAAGCGGCTGTTCCAGTCCTTCAGCCAGGCCGACAGCTCGACCACCCGGAAATATGGCGGCACCGGGCTGGGGCTGGCGATCTCGAAACGGCTGGCCGAACTGATGGGCGGCACCATGCATGCCGAGAGCGAGGGCCCCGGCAAGGGGTCGACCTTCCATTTCACGATCCGGGCCGAGACGGCCGACCTGCCCCCGACCCGGGCGCGCAGTCTTGCGGGCGAGCAATCGGAGGTCGCGGGAAAACGCATCCTGGTTGTCGACGACAATGACACGAACCGGCGGATCCTGCGGCTTCAGACCGGCAAGTGGGGTGCGCTCGCACGCGATACCGCCTCGGCGCATCAGGCGTTGCGGTGGCTGGGCGCCGGCGAGGCCTTCGATCTGGCGATCCTCGACATGCACATGCCCGAGATGGACGGGCGCGACCTCGCCCGGGCCATCCGTGACATCGCCCCGTCGCTGCCGCTGGTCCTGTTCAGCTCGCTCGGCCTGCGCGAGACCGAGACCGACACCGCCCTGTTCAGCGCCTTTCTGGCCAAGCCGCTTCGCCAGTCGCAGCTCTTCGACACGCTGATCACCCTGATCGCCCCGGCCGCGGCGACCAGCTCCGTGGGCACGGTCGCCATTCGGCCGAAGACCGACCCGGACATGGCGGCCCGCCACCCCCTGCGCATCCTGCTTGCCGAAGACAACTCGGTGAACCAGAAGCTGGCGCTGCGTTTGCTGGGCCAGATGGGCTATCGCGCCGACCTGGCCAGCAACGGGGCCGAGGCGCTGCAGAGCGTCGCGCGGCAGACCTACGACGTCGTGCTGATGGATGTGCAGATGCCCGAGATGGACGGGCTGGAAGCCTCGCGCCGGATGACCCGGGATCGTCGCCCCGACGAGCGGCCCCGGATCATCGCCATGACCGCCAATGCCATGCAGGGCGATCGCGAGATGTGCCTCGCGGCCGGCATGGACGACTACATCGCCAAGCCAATCAGGGTCGACGCACTGGTCGACGCGCTGATGAACGTCCAGAAGCGCGACAGGTAGCCAGGATGTCCCAGGGTCCGATCGACCAATCCATTTTCGGCGAGCTTCGGGAGGCGACCGGCGCCGACTTCGTCGACGAGCTTGTCGAAACCTTCCTCGAGGAAGCCCCTGCGATGCTGGCCGAGCTGGCGAATGCCCTCGACACCGGGGATACGGACCGTTTTCGCCGTGCCGCGCACTCGATCAAGTCGAATGCCAACGTGTTCGGTGCGCATGCGGTTGCAGACCTCGCGCGGCAACTCGAGCTCGGCGGGTTGAGCGGCGATACCGCGGCGGACCGGTCCCGGGTCACGGTGCTTGTACAGGCGTATGACCAGGTAGCCGCCGCACTGGGAACGATGCGCAATGGCTGAGGCAAGCGCGCGGCTGCTGATCGTCGACGACAACAAAGTCAACCGCCTGCTGCTGTCGCGCAGCGTCGAGCTCTTGGGCTATTCCGCATCCGTTGCCGAGAACGGCAGCGCCGCCATGGCCAGATTGCGCGCCGAGAATTTCGACCTGCTGCTACTCGATATCGAGATGCCGGAGATGGACGGGTTCCAGGTGCTCGAGGCCATCAAGGTCGACCCCGCGCTTCGCGGCCTGCCGGTCATCGTGACCTCGTCCAAGGAGGGGGTCGAGAATGTCGTGCGCTGCATCGAACTCGGCGCCGAGGACTACCTGGCCAAGCCCTTGAACCAGGTCGTCCTGAAGGCAAGGCTGTCGTCCAGCCTCGAAAAGAAGCGGCTCCGGGACGAACAGAAGGATCTGTTGCGGCGTTTTGCGACCAGCGAAGTGGCGCAGGACCTGCAGACCTCCGGCTTCGCGCTCGGCGGTCGACGGGTCCACGCATCGATTCTGTTCTGCGACATTCGCGGCTTCACCGCCATGTCCGAGAGTCAGCCGCCCGAAGAGACGATCGAGTTGCTCAACATCTACTACACGTTGATGTTCGAGGCGATCGACTGCCACGGGGGGATCGTGACGCTGATGATCGGGGACGGCCTGATGGTACTGTTCGGGGCGCCCCAGCCGCTGGAGAATTCTGCCGCCAGCGCGGTGGACGCGGCTCGGGACATGCTGGCCCTTATGGACCAGTTCAACCTGGATCGGCAGGCATCGGGCAAGCCGGACATCAGGCTTGGCATCGGAATTGCCACCGGCGAGGTCGTCGCGGGCTACGCCGGCACCCAGCACCGCGCGACCTACACCTGCATCGGAGACAAGGTGAACCTGGCCGCCCGCCTCGAAGCACATACGAAGATTGCCGCCTGCCCGATCCTGATCGACGACGCCACGCGGCTTGCTCTGGATGGCAGGCAAAACACGGCATCGATCGGCGAAATTGCCCTCAACGGATTTTCCAGTCCTGTGCAGGTCTTTTCCGTCGTGACCTGAGGCCGTCGAGGCTCGGGTGCGGGCGGTGCTGGTTGCGGTCGCGCCATGCCGAAACCCGTCGGCGGGCTCGGCCGCCAAGGGAACCCTTGCCATGGCCCGCCTACCGCCGCTGCCCGTCGCACATGGTCGGCTTCAGCCGCACGCGGGACTTTCGCCGGGGGGATGGGGGTAGTGGATGCAGTTGACCTGGTCCCGGCCCATGGCCTTCTCCCTGGGTGGCACGCCAATGCAACGACGGGCCGTTGTCCTGCGAGGCAAGCCAATTGCGTGCGGCAGCCCGAGAAGCGCCGAAGACAAGGTACCACTCCAGTTCGGTGGCGGAAGCCCGTTATGGAGGCTGCCAGGATCGGGTCGCAAGACGTATCGGGTCCGCAGCGCGCCGATCCGGCTGGCACCAGCGGTCATCGCTCGGCGGTCGCCCACCACCCTTTCGTAAAGATTTCCGCCTTGTCCCGAGGCCTTCCCAGTCGGTGATCGTCGCTTTGGGAGGGAGAAGCGCGCCTCGGGATGGAGACCCAGCCGATCAGCACTGAGAGTTGTCGTCTCGCGCACCAGGCGGCGTCGCGGGCCGTCAACCCGAGGGAAGAGTCTTGCCGGGCTTCGCTCGGGACCGTGGAAGCATAGATCGGGACCACCGCTCGGCCTCACCTTGGTCATGGCGATGGCTGCCTTCGCATTGCTCTCCGGCAGCGGTCTGGATCACGTCGGCAGTCAGCATGGAGGGCCGTCGATGCCGTCATCCGCCGAAGCAGGTCGGAGCGGCGTAACCCGCCGCCGTCAGCGGGCGCGCTTAGGGGTCATCAATGCCCTCCG
>CAZRNL010000288.1:0-4360 GCA_964601395.1 uncultured Silicimonas sp.
GTCCGCGCACGCTGATGCCCTCGGGCGCGGCCGACTGGGGCGTCGAGGTCTTCGGCGACATGCGTGAAGGTTTGCAGGACGTGGACGTGGTGATGATGCTCAGGCTCCAGAAGGAACGGATGGACGGTGCCTTCATCCCGTCCGAGCGCGAATACTTCCACCGCTACGGGCTGGATGCCGAGAAGCTGGCTTTCGCAAAGCCCGACGCGATCGTTATGCACCCCGGCCCGATGAATCGCGGCGTCGAGATCGACAGCACGATCGCCGACGACATCAACCGCTCGGTGATTCAGGAGCAGGTCGAGATGGGCGTCGCCGTTCGGATGGCCGCGATGAAGCTGCTGGCGGACAACCAGCGGGCGGCGCGGCTGAACGACAGCGTGCTGGTCTGAGATGAACGACACCTGGGAAGACTGGTTCCAGCCCGGCGAAACGCTTCTCTGGGAAGGCAGCCCGGCGCCGGGTTTCCGCAACTATCTTCAGAATGCCTTCTTCACCGCATTCGGAATCCCCTTCCTTGGCGCGGGCCTCATCGTCATGGGGATTGGCCTGGGGAGCCTCTTCGGACTCACCGGCACCTGGAACGTCTCGACCACTGCATTCGGTGTCCTTCTGACCGCTTTCGGGGTTCCCTTCGTGGTCGTCGGCGCGGGGATGGTCTTTGGTCCCTGGCTTGATGAGTATCTGCGTCCCACGCGCGTCCGCTATGCGCTGTCCGACCGAAACGGATACGTCGCCTCGCGCCTGTGGAAGCGAAGTCTCGATGTCTTGCCGATCCGCAAGGATTCCCGGATCGAGATCGAGGAAAATCGTGACGGGACGATAACGATCTGGTTTTTTTTCGAGCAAGGGCTCGATAGCGACGGGGACAGGCGGATAACAAGAAAAGGCTTCGAGACGCTGACCGACGGACATGAGGTATACCGGCGGATAAGGAACCTTCAGACCGGTCTGACCGTAGACCCTGCATAGAGACTTGAGGAAGGAACACTCAGGATGTTCGATCCGCTACACGTCAAGGCCGGGGAGCACGGGGTCGTGCGCGTCTTTACCACCGACCTTGAACCCGAAGGTGATGCAGCCATCACGCCGAAGAACATCGAAAGGCTGATCGGACGCGACGTGTCGCTCGATCCGAAGAAGGTCGAGGTCTTTCCGGCCCGGATGATCGAGTCGATCAGCCTGACGGGGTACCTCGCGGAAGGCTACGGCGTGCGATCCGAGGCAATGGCGGGCAAGGCGGCTGCGCTGAATGCGCTAAAGGGACTGATCGTCCTGATTCCGTCATCCGCATTCAGGGGAGAGGCAGTGGATCTGGACCCGAATCCGGCGATCAAGTTCGTCGGCGCGTTCGATGAGGAAAAGGCGTCGGCGCCCGTTCGGATGTCGCATCACGATACGGCCGAGGGTGGCGTCTCGCCTTCCGGACTCTCGCCGGAAGTGCGGGCGAGCCGGTCGATTCGACAGTCCTGGATCATCGCTCTTGCCGCTCTGATCGGTGCAGCCGCCCTTGTGCTTTTTTTCGTCTTCTGACACCTGAGTGACATGATCGCTCTGCTGTTTCGGAATGCACGTCTGATCGACCCCGAAAGGGGAACCGACGGCGTGGGAACGCTTGCGGTCCGCGACGGGCGCATCGCCGGACCCGGCGGAATGGACGACGCGCAGGTGATCGACTGTCATGGCGCCTGCCTAGCGCCGGGCATGGTCGATATCGGCGTCAAGGTCAGCGAGCCGGGCGAGCGTCACAAGGAAAGCTTCCGGAGCGCAGGGCGCGCCGCCGCTGCCGGCGGGATCACGACGATCGTCACCCGGCCCGACACCGAGCCGGCGATCGACACGCCCGAGGTCTTGGAGTTCGTCCGCCGCCGCGCGAACGAGGCCGCCCCCGTGCGTGTTCTGCCGATGGCCGCGCTGACCCGCGGTCGGAAAGGCCGCGAGATGGCCGAGATCGGCTTCCTGATGGATGCGGGCGCTGTCGCCTTCACCGATTGCGATGCCGTCGTCACCGATACAAAGGTCCTGAGCCGCTGCATGACCTACGCAGCCTCGCTGGGTGCTCTCGTGATCGCGCATCCGCAGGACCCCGGTCTTTCGGCGGGGACCTCGGCCACCAGCGGCAAGTTCGCGGCACTGAAGGGCCTGCCGTCGGTCTCGCCGATGGCCGAGTGGAGATGACGGGTGCACGCTATCACGCGGACCAGATCACTACCGAGCGGGCACTGAAGCGACTGCAACGCGCGAAGGAAGCCGGTCTGGACGTGACCGCCGGCGTCTCGATCCACCACCTGACGCTGAACGAGCTGGACGTCGGGGACTATCGCACCTTCTTCAAGATCAAGCCGCCGCTGCGGTCGGAAAGCGACCGGCTGGCCGCGGTCGATGCCGTTGCCAGCGGCCTGATCGACGTCATCTCGTCGATGCACACGCCGCAGGACGAGGAATCGAAGCGCCTGCCCTTCGAGGAAGCCGCCTCGGGTGCCATCGGGCTGGAGACCCTGCTGCCGGCTGCAATGCGGCTTGTGCATGGGGGGCATATGGACCTTCCCACCCTGTGGCGCGCGCTGTCGCTTTATCCGTCGCGGCGGCTGGCGCTGGACAGCGGCCGGCTGTCGCCTGGAGCGCCTGCGGATCTCGTGCTGTTCGACCCCGACGCGCCATTTGTCCTCGACCGGTTCAAGCTGCGGTCGAAATCGAAGAACACGCCTTTCGACGAGGCACGCATGGAGGGCAGGGTGCTGGGGACGTGGGTCGGCGGCGAGAAGGTCTTTCCCGAGTGAGCCTGACACTGACCTCGCTTCTGGCTTACCTTCTGGGGTCCGTTCCGTTCGGCATCGTCATGGCCCGGCTTTTCGGCCTGGGCGACCTGCGCCTGATCGGGTCCGGCAATATCGGCGCGACGAACGTGCTGCGGACCGGCAACAAGGCGGCCGCGGCGCTGACATTGATCGGAGATGCCGGCAAGGGCGCCATTGCCGTTCTGCTCGCCCGCGCGCTTGTCGGAGAAAGCGCTGCGGGTCTGGCGGCGCTGTTCGCGATGCTGGGACATCTCTACCCGGTCTTCCTGAAATTCCGCGGCGGCAAGGGCGTGGCCACCTTCCTCGGGACGTTGCTGGCGCTAAGCTGGCCGGCCGGGCTGGCAGCCTGCGCGACCTGGCTTCTGGTGGCGGCGATCACCCGCTATTCAAGCCTGTCCGCGATCGTCATGTCGGTCGCGGCACCGGTCTACACTGCGATCTTCTATCACCTGCACGGCGCCTTTCTGGTGCTGGTTCTGACAGCGCTGCTGATCTTCAAGCACCGCGAGAACATCGCGCGGCTGCGCGCGGGAACCGAAACGAGGATCGGCGGGACATGAGCGCCGACGACGCTTTCGTCGCGATCTTCGACACTTTTCCGACCGGCGGCTATGGCGGCACCTACGAAGGCAGGCGCTATCGGGTGGTGAAGACCCAGATGGCGGCGGGCCGGTCCCAGAAACTGGAGGCCGAGGAGCTGGGAGGTCCAGATTACATCAGCTTCAACCTCTACCGGCTCGCGAATGGCGAGACGATCCTGAAACCTTGCGAGATGCCCGAAGAGAAGGTCGTGTCCTTCGTGCTGGGATTGCAGGTGGACTAGGGCGTTCGGGCCTCGAGCGCGTCGGCGGTACGCTGCGTGTTGTGATAGATTCCAAGGCCCAGGTACATCAGGCCGACCATGAAGATGACGTAGACTGCTCCGAAAAGAAGCGCTCCAACGAAGGCAAGAACGCCGCCTTCCTGCGACGCGCCAAAGGCGCCGAGGAGCACGCCGACAGCCATCAGCACGATGATGACGCCGACAAGTTTCTCGAACGAGTTGATGAAGAAATCGCGCATCGTACACCCCCTTTAGTTCCGATGATCCCAGGATCTACGGTCGATGGCGTTCTGGCAAGACCTAGTAACTATACTCCGCGAACACCCGTGTCGCGTCGCCGTTCCAGTCGGTGTTGTAGCGGCGGATCAGTTCATCCGCCGGGACCTCTCCGGTCTCGATGGAGTCTTCCAGCGCGTTCAGGAAATGCGTCTCGTCGGCGATCAGGCCGCCTGCGCCCGGACGCGCGCGCGCCCTCAGGCCCTCGCGCGCGATGGCGACGACTTCGCGGGCAAGATCCCGCATGTGGATCGTGCCGACACGGGCATCGAGCGCGTCGATCGAGGCGGCGACGCGAAGCGCATCGCGGGTCTCGGCATCCCAGTCCTTGACCAGATCCCAGGCCGCGTCGAGCGCAGTCTGGTCGTAGGTCAGCCCGACCCAGAACGCGGGGAGCGCGCAAAGCCTGCGCCACGGGCCGCCGTCGGCGCCGCGCATCTCGATGAACTTCTTCAGCCGCGCC
>CAZRNL010000289.1:0-4339 GCA_964601395.1 uncultured Silicimonas sp.
GTTTTCGGTTGTGGTAATGCACCTGCAACCCGAAGACCGCCGCACGTCGCGCCACCGCCTGTCCGATCCGCCCCATGCCGAGGATGCCCAGCCGCCGCCCGCCGACGCGCCCGCCCAGGTAGGCCGTGGGCGCCCAGCCGGCCCACTCGCCCTTCTGCATCACCGCAAGCCCCTCGGGGATGCGGCGGATCACCGCCAGGATCAACGCAAGCGTCATGTCCGCCGTGTCGTCCGTCACCACTCCGGGCGTGTTCGACACCAGGATTCCCCGCTGCCGCGCGGTCTGGACGTCGATGTGATCGACCCCCGCGCCGAAATTCGCGATCAGCTTCAGCCGGTCACCCGCCTGCGCCAAAAGAGCGGCGTCAATCTGGTCGGTCAGCGTCGGCACCAGCACATCCACGTCCCGGATCGCCGCCGCCAGCGCCTCGCGGGACAACTTGCTGTCCTCGGTCCGCAGCGTGACGTCGAACAATTCGGACATCCGCTTCTCCACGGGTTCGGGCAGGCGTCGCGTGACGACAACACTCAGGCGCTTGTCTAGCATGATCGCCTCTCCTCGTCTCTTCCCTCGGACCGCTGTTACTGGCAAAGTGACAAGGAACCGGACCCGGCACAAGAGACGCGTAAGGTCTCAGAGGTCAGGAAACAGGATCGAGCGGGCAAACAGGATGAACCTCAAGCCTATCATCGCCGCGATTGTCGCGGCCGCCGCCACACTGGCCACGCCTGCCCCTGCGGCCGAGCGTGGCCCGGTGACTAACCTGCCCCTTCCGCGCTTCGTCTCGCTGAAGGCCGACGAAGGCAACGCGCGTCGTGGGCCTTCGCTCAGCCACCGCATCGATTGGGTCTTCACCCGCCGCAATATGCCTCTTGAGGTGACCGGGGAGTATGGTCACTGGCGCCGGGTGCAGGACCGCGACGGTCAGGGCGGCTGGGTGCACTACTCGCTGATCTCTGGCGTTCGCTACGTTATCATCGACAACGACCTGACGCCGCTCCGCGTCAAGCCCGATGCCGAAAGCCCGGTCAATGCCTATGCCGAAGCCGGCGTCGTCGCCCGACTTGAAAACTGTTTGCTAGACTGGTGCCGCATCGGGGCGGACGGCTCGAAAGGCTGGGTCGAGAAGCGCGGGCTCTGGGGCGTGACGCCGGAAGAAATCCGGGAATAGATCGCCGGCTTCAGGCCATCCGCAAAGGGCGCCGAGATCATCCGGGTCCGTGGGCAGGACTTGCACCCGATCTTCCGGGACGCGCGCGCCGTTGAGCCTTGAATTTTGGGCCGCTGCGTGTTGCGCGACACCATCAAGAATACCTCTTGACCTAAAGTGAACTTGAGGTCCTAGACAAGCCGGGCACATGAACGAAAGGACCCCTCTCATGGCTCATGCCCGTCTTGAACACGTCAACATTACTGTCTCCGATCCCAGGGCCACCGCCGCCTGGATCGAACGCGTCTTTGGCTGGAAGGTCCGCTGGGAAGGCGCTGGAATGCAGACCGGCTACACGGTCCACATCGGCGAAGACGACACCTATGTGGCACTCTTCACCTATCCCGAAACCCCGGAACCGAAGGAGGAAACCTATCGAACCAAAGGGGGATTGAACCATTGGGCCGTCGTCGTCGACGACATCGAAGCGACCGAGAACCGGGTCAGGGCCGAAGGCTTCACGCCAGGCAAACATGCCGACTACGAACCTGGTCGCAGGTTCTATTTCAACGATGCCGACGGCATCGAGATCGAGGTCGTGCAATACGCATGATTCCGGTTGCCCGGACGCAAGACAGAGGTCTATAGGGCGCAATGCACCCCGAGATGACCCAACCTGCGCCACGTGCCCGCGTCGGCGGACAGGCCAGCGCCCTTCTGGGTCTGGGCCTGCCGCTTGTGGGCAGTCACATCGCGCAGGTGGCGATCATGACCACCGACCTCGTGATGATCGGCTGGTACGACGTCACTTCGCTCGCCGCCCTGACGCTCGCAGTTTCGGTCTTCCACGTCGTTTTCATCTTCGGATCGGGCTTTGCCTGGGCCGTCATGCCGATGGTTGCCCGAGCCGACGCGCTGGGTGACGATCGGCAGACACGGCGTGTAACCCGCATGGCACTGTGGCTTTCTGCCTTCTTGGGGCTCGCACTCATGCCGCTCTTCTTGATGTTCGATTCGATCTTTGTAGCGGCGGGTCAGGACGCCGAGATCTCACGATTGGCGGGTGTCTACATGCTGATCATGGGCGTCGGCCTCGTGCCTGCGCTTATGGTCATGGTATTGAAAAGCTACCTGTCGGCGCTGGAACTGACGCGCAGCATCCTTGTTGCCACTTTGGCCGGAGCGGTGCTGAACGTCGGTCTCAACTACGTCCTGATCTTCGGAAAGTTCGGAGCGCCCGAGCTTGGAATCGCAGGCGCCGGCGTCGCGTCTGTCATCGGCCACATCTTCGCCTTCGGACTGCTCGCGGTTTACGCCGTGCACAAGCGCCCCGACCATGACCTGTTCCGCAACGTCCACCGTCCGGACTGGAGCGCCTTGCGCAGCGTATTCCAGCTTGGCTGGCCCATCGGTCTGACGCATTTGTCCGAAGTCGCCCTTTTCGCGGCCGCGTCGGTGATGATGGGCTGGTTCGGCACGATCTCGTTGGCCGCGCATGGCATCGCCCTTCAGATCTCCAGCATTACCTTCATGATCCATGTCGGGCTCAGCCAGGCGGTGACCGTGCGGGTCGGACAGGCGTCTGGACGCGGCAACCACGACGCCCTTCGCGCCGCCAGCCTTGCAGGAATGATGCTGTCTCTGGGCACTGTGGCGGTAACGATCCTTCTGTTCTTGATCGTGCCGCAAACCCTGATCGGCCTGTTCGTCGACCCCGACGCCCCCAGCCGTCCCGAGATCCTGGTAGCGGGCGCCGCGTTCCTTGCGGTCGCCGCTCTCTTCCAGTTGGGTGATGCCGCACAAGTCATGGCGCTTGGAATGCTCCGAGGAGTGCAGGACACGCGGATACCGATGTTCATCGCCGTTGTCAGCTATTGGCTGGTCGGTCTGCCGATCAGCTATCTCCTGGGTGTCTGGTTTGGACTTGCGGGCATCGGCATCTGGATCGGGCTCACCATGGGCCTCGCCTGCGCTGGGATCTTCCTCCAGATCCGGTTCTGGACCCGCCACGCCTGACGATCAGTCCACTTCGGTCCTGAGCCACTCCATCACCTCGCCGCGCACCGACTGGACGCCGCTCTCGCGGGCACGGTGGATAACACTGCGCACGTCGTCCAGATTGACCCGGCGCAGAAGGTGCTTGACCGGACCGATTGAGGCCGGGCGCATCGAGAGTGTCCGAAGTCCCATGGCGGCAAAACACATTGCCTCGATCGGGCGGCCAGCATCTTCGCCACAGAAACTTACGGGCGTACCCGTGTCGTCACAGCGACGCACGATCTGTTCGAGGAAAGTCAGGTAACTGACGTTCAGAGTGTCATAGCGCCGCCGCACGCGTTCATTCTCTCGATCAGCGGCGAAGAAGAACTGCTTGAGGTCGTTGCCGCCGATCGAGATGAAATCGGCCATCTCGAAGAACTGGCGCGGAGCGAAAGCAAGGCTCGGAGATTCCAGCATCGCTCCGATCTCGACTTTTTCCGGCAGGATGTGGCCCATCTTCCTTTCCCGCTCCAGCTCGTTCAGCAGATGCTGCCGCGCGGCCCGAAATTCGTCGAACTGCGCGACGAACGGGAACATGACGGTCAACGGCCTGCCTTTCGCGGCGCGGATCAGCGCCTGAAGCTGCATCCGCATCACGCCCACCTTGTCCAGGCCGACCCTGATTGCGCGCCATCCCAAAGCCGGGTTCGGCTCATCTTCGCGCTTCATGTAGGGCAACACCTTGTCCGACCCGATATCGAGTGTCCGGAACACGACGCGTTTTCCACCGGCGGCATCAAGAACCCGCGAATAGATTGCCGCAAGTTCAGCGCGCCTCGGAACGGTATTCCGGGCGAGAAACTGCAACTCGGTCCGAAACAGTCCAACGCCATCGGCACCCGAACTTGCAAGAGACGGCAGTTCGGCGATCAGTCCCGCGTTCATATCCAGCGATATGATGGTACCGCAACGCGCTTCGGCCGGAAGCTCACGCAGCCCCGCATAGCGCTCCTGGGCCTTGGCCTGCATCGCAATCTTGTCGCGAAACGCCGACACGACGCTATCGTCCGGGCGCAGGTGGACGATGCCCTGGTCGCCATCGACCATCACATGGTCGCCGTTCAGCGCCTCGCCCACGATCCCGCGTGCATGAACGATCAACGGAATTGCCCAGGCACGCGCAACGATGGTCGCATGGCTGCCGACCG
>CAZRNL010000290.1:0-4304 GCA_964601395.1 uncultured Silicimonas sp.
ATCCTTGAGTTCCGACGCCGACCCAATTCCCGGCACCTGGATCAGGATGCGGTTTTCGCCCTGCCGCTGGATCGTCGGTTCGCGCGTTCCGACCTCGTCGACCCGGCGGCGGATGATCTCGAGCGCCTGCTGGATCGTGCGGTTGTCAGTTGCGACCTTTTCTTCGGGCGAGAGCTGGACGGTAATGGTGTTGCCGTCACCGACCACGTCGATATCCCGGGCGCCGACACCGGTCAGCGAAACGACCGGCTGCGCCAGCGCGCGCACGGCTTCAAGCGCCTGTCCCATGGCATCGATGTTTTGAATACGGACCTGAAGCGTCCCTTCGGACGCAGTGTCCAGACGCTCGACAAATCCGATCTGGTCGCGGATGCCGACAAGTGCGTCGCGCACTTCGGGCCAGTATCCGTCCATGCGGTCGGAGTAGACATCCGAGACCTGCACTTCGGCGAGAAGATGCGCGCCGCCGCGCAGGTCCAGTCCGAGGTTGACAAGAGTGGCAGGCAGAAAATCCGGCCAGCCGGCCGCGGCCGCAGTCCGCTCGGGCGTCGCGCCCTGCATCTCGATGGCGACAACCGCGTCATTGTGCTGTTCGACACGGTTGTAGAACCCGTTCGGGAAGGCGAAAAGTACCCCGGCGAGGCACACCGCCAGAATGACGATACGCTTCCAGGCTGGAATCTGAAGCATCTGGCTGCCCCTGTCAGGAGTTCGCCGGTTCCGTCTTGGACCGAACCGTGGTGATCGTGTGCTTGACGACGCGCACGTTGATGCCGGTCGCGATCTCCAGCTCGACCTCGCCGTCGTCACGCACCTTGGTGACCTTTCCCACGATGCCACCGGCGGTCACCACCTGATCACCCCGGCGTAACGCCTCGACCATGGCCTGATGATCCTTCAGTTTCTTTTGCTGCGGACGGATCAGCAGGAAGTACATGATGAGGAAAATGAGGATCAGGGGAAGGAAGCTTGCGAATGCGCTCCCTGCTCCACCGGCCGCCTGTGCATAGGCTGGTGTCACGAACATCTGTTGGTCCTTGTGTCGTTGGTCGGGAGCTGCCCCCCCGTTGAATTGGCGCGCACCCTATCTGTGGCCTTCGAGCTTGGCAAGCAAGGGACGAGATCGGAAATCTTCGCGTTCGTCCGGCAGGGTCCTGTGTCGGATTCAGAGGCGGTTGCGGCGCAGGAGTTCTTTCAGGGTTTCAGCCTCGATCTCGAGATCGGCCGCACCCGCACTGGCATACTGCAGGGTCGCACGGTCGTAGGCCTCGGCCAGTTCACCGGCCAGAGCCAGATACTGTTTTCGGGTGCCGGGATCGGGCGTGGCGCTGTAGTGGCGCGCGAAATGCTTGGCTACCTGCTCCGCGCCGATGAGGATTTGGCTCAGATGGCGTTTCGCGCGCTTGTAGTAGCCGGGTTCTGCCAGCATCGCGAACTTCAACCGTCCTACCGCCGCCGTGAATTCCGCCGTTGCCCGCCAAAGGTCCTCATCCGCCAGGCCCGCAATGGAAAGCTCAATCGCCGTCACATGCCGCGTGGCTTCCTCCGCCATGACGCGGGCGGCGATCTCGGCGTGGTTTTCAGAGGATATCTGCGGTGCTTTCCGTGGTGCGGTCAGAACACCGATCCAGGCACGCGCAAAGTTCCAGGCCACGACCAACGTGCTGGCAAGAAGGGCCAATCTGAAAACCAGGCTCCACATGGCTCTGATATCCTCACCCGGGGTGTCCAGATCAAGGCACGTTCTTGATGGTTCCAAAGACGTTGCGAATCCGCCATATAGCGGCGCATCGACAGCCCGAGGAGAGAAAGATGCACGACATTCGCGCTATCCGCGAGAACCCAGACGCCTTCGATGCCGCCATGGAAAAGCGCGGGTTCTCGGGCGCGTCGTCGGAAATCCTTGCCATCGACAGCGCGCGCCGCTCGAAGATCTCTGCCTCCGAAGCCGCGCAGGCCGAGCGCAACACGGCCTCGAAAGAGGTCGGCGCGGCCAAGGCACGCGGAGACGAGGACGAATTCGAGAGGCTGCGCGTGCTGGTGGCCGAGAAGAAAGACGAGATCGCGCGACTGGAAGCCGAGGCGAAGGCGGAGGATGACCGTCTGCGCGATATCCTGATGTCGCTGGAGAACCTGCCCTACGATGACGTCCCCGTGGGCGCGGACGAAAACGACAACGTGGAGATCCACCGCTGGGGCACGCCGCCCGAGTTCGCGTTCGCTCCGAAGGAGCACTTCGAGATCAAGGGCGTGCAGTCCGGCATGGATTTCGAGACCGCTGCCAGGCTGTCGGGCAGTCGCTTCGTGCTTCTGTCGGGGGCAGTGGCGCGGGTTCACCGTGCGCTGGCGCAGATGATGCTCGACATCCACACCACCGAGAACGGACTGACCGAGACGATCACGCCCGTCCTCGTGCGCGACGAGGCGATGTACGGCACCAACCAGTTGCCGAAGTTCGCCGAAGACAGCTACCAGACCCGCGACGGGATGTGGCTGATCCCGACCTCGGAAGTCACGCTGACCAACACCGTTCGCGAAACGATCCTCGACGGCGACGCGCTGCCGATCCGGCTGACAGCCCATACCCAGTGTTTCCGCTCGGAAGCCGGAAGTGCCGGCAAGGATACCTCCGGAATGTTGCGCCAGCACCAGTTCGAGAAGGTCGAGATGGTGACCATCTGCAAGCCCGACACCTCGGACGAGGAACAGCAGCGGATGCTGAAATGCGCCGAAGGCATCCTCGAACGCCTGGGCCTTGCCTACCGCACGATCGTGCTCTGCACCGGCGACATGGGCTTCGGCGCGCGCCGCACCTACGACATCGAGGTCTGGGTGCCGGGGCAGAATACCTACCGCGAGATCTCTTCGGTCTCGACCTGCGGCGATTTTCAGGCGCGGCGGATGAACGCACGGTTCCGGGACGGCGAAGGCAAGCCGCAATTCGTCCATACGCTGAACGGATCGGGTCTTGCGGTCGGGCGCTGCCTGATCGCAGTGCTGGAGAACGGCCAGACCGAGGACGGCGGCGTTGTGCTGCCCCAGGGGCTTGGTCCCTGGCTGGGAGGCAAGACCCGGATCACGCCCGAGGGACAGCTTGTCTGATCAGCCATCGTGCCGCCCCCGGTGAAAGGCACCGGAGGCGGCTGTCTTGCCTCAGTTCGCCAGAACGCCTGCGTTCTGGGCAGCGGCAAGTTCTTCGGCATCGACAGAGCCGTCGGCATTCGTGTCGATGGTATTGAAGATGTCCTCGGTGATCGCAGGGTAGACCACCATCAGTTCTTCCATCGAGTAGACGCCGTCGGCGTCCGTGTCTTCCACCATGGTCTGAGCAAAGGCTGCCGTCGTCGCCGCCAAGGTCAGAACCGTCGCAAGGTTCAGAAATTTCATCCGTTTTCTCCGTTCGTTGTCTTGGCACAGGGCCCCATGCCGATCGAAGCTTCGAGAGGGATATTGGAGGGATCGGATTATTGTTCAATCGGTCACGCCTGACAGGTCCGACCCTCGGCCAGAAACGGCCCGGACCTCCCCGACGGTTGCGCGAAGTGTCGCCATCGGCGGAGGTCCGCGCGAAGACCGGCATAAAGACGCACTCGGTTCGGAACGAATTGGGCAAATAGTCGCATGGAACATCCGTTCTCAGTTGCCGTTGATAAGGCATGACAGGCAAGAAACTCATGTCCTGGGCCGTCCTCGCAACGGCTCTCGTTTTTGCAGCGATGCCGCTGGTGACGCCTTTCGCGGGCTTCGATCCGCAGGCGTTTCCAAATCCGCAATACGATCCCCCGGTCCAACCGGCTGGCTACGCCTTCTCGATCTGGGGCGTGATCTATGTGTGGCTGCTCGTCTCGGCGTTCTTCGGCGTCTGGCGGCATGCGGAGTCTCAGGATTGGGCCAAGGCTCGTCCGATGCTTGCGTTGTCGCTTGGCCTCGGCGTGTTCTGGCTGCCCGTCGCGCCGATCAATCCCCTAGCCGCAACCGCACTGATCTGGCTGATGTTGGTGACCGCCCTGGCAGCATTGGTGCGCACTCCGCGCAGTCAGCGCCTGCTCTTCCGCGCGCCGGTTGCACTTTACGCGGGCTGGCTGGCGGCCGCGAGTTGGGTCTCTGTCGGGCTCGTAGGTGCCGGATACGAGGTGGTGTTCGACGAGCTGGGTTGGGCCGCAATAGCGATTCTTGCCGCGGCGCTGACGTCGCTCGTGATCCTGTTGACCGTCGCGGATATCCCCGAATTCGGTGCCTCTGTTGTCTGGGGATTGGCCGCCATCAGTTCGAAGTCGGTCCAGACCGAACCTGCGATCGCGCTT
>CAZRNL010000291.1:0-2341 GCA_964601395.1 uncultured Silicimonas sp.
ACGTCACGCCGGGCGCGTGCAGAAACGTCGTCGCCTCACCGGCAAGCGTGATGCCATAGCCTTGCGCGATCATTGACAGCAATGTCGCTCGTTCAATGTGGAAACGCTGGATTGAAGGAGGCGGCATGCGCCCCGCCAGACGAAGAACGATATGGTCATGCACCTGCGGGCCGGTCCCACCATGCCGGACAAGGAACGGTTCGTGTGCCAGATCGGTCCAAGTCACGCCCGCGCGATCTGCGAGCGGATGGCTCGACGGCAACGCGGCCAGAAGCCGTTCGTCCCATAGGCATCTGGAATGGCAGTCGGGAATCTCTGGCGAACCTGCGACGAAGGTTACATCGAGTTGATCAGCACGAAGCTGAAAAACGCTGTTTCGCGCCGGGCCCTCGGTGATCTCGACTTCAATGCCTGGATGATTCTTCCGATAGCGTTCAAGCAGCGTGGCGAGGAAACTGCCGGGGACCAGCGCATAGACTCCTATGCGCAGGATGCCCTGTTCGCCTCGCGCGCGCATCCCAATTGTCTTGACGGCGCGATCCAAAATCCCAATCGCCTCATCGACCTCGGCGACGAAATGGCGACCAGCTTCCGTCAACCGAACGCCTTTTGTGTTTCGCTCGAATAGAAGGATACCAAGTTCTTCTTCCAGGGCCTTTATTCGTGCGCTTACGCTTGACTGACTGGTACCCAGGGCGTTTGCGGCATTGCGAAAGCTGAGATATTCGGCAACCGCCTGCGTCTGGATTAGTGAGGCCATAGGAATACGTCCGCCCAGCAGTTGAGACGGTTGGCCAAGGTAAACATCTCTTTGTCGACGCCTTCGCATAGTCGCACCTAGCTGGCGGGTAACGCTGTGTGGTGGACAAGCATTCGACTCATCCAATTGTTTCGCCGCCCTGTGGCGGGGCCTGTCCGATCTCAATCAACCCAAGGCTACCGTTGACGAACAATTCGGCCCCGTCTGGAATTGCCTCGAAACAACCTGGAACATTCACGACTGCCGGCAATCCGAACTCGCGTGCAACGATGGCCCCGTGAGAGAGATAGCCGCCAATCTCCACAACGATGCCGCTCGCCCGCAGGAACAGTGGCGTCCAGCTTGGGTCGGTGGAACGGGCCACCAGAATGTCGCCGCTCTTCAATTTCGCTGCGCTTGATGGCGAGTGCAGCTTGCGGGCCGGCCCTCGCGCCTGCCCTTGGGAAACGCCGCTGCCTTGCAGTCGATTGCCCTGAATTGTGAGCACAGGGGTCGAGAAGGCTTCCAGACCCTCTGCTTTCTCAAGGATGACATCGGCCGGTTCGGGCTCGACTTTCCACGCTGCGAGCTGCGCCTTTCTCGCGGCAACAATGTGCTGCGCGCCATCACCATCCCAATGACCGTTCGCCCACGCCCAAAGATCCGCGAAGGTGAGAAAGAAGGCATCATCCCTATCCGCGATCCTGTTGTCAGCGGCCAGCCTTCTTCCCCATTCCAAGACGATGAGACGGGAGATTCCCACTGTCGCAACGAGGCAGGACTTGGCCTGCTCTCGGATGCGGAAGCCCTCTGCCGCTCGATCAATCGCGTAGGCCACGATCCGGCGAAAAAGGAACGGAAGGCTGCGGAGCATGGCTTCCGCGCGGTTACGTGCTGCCTGTGCCGTCGCGGGATTGGTCGCGCCCGCTTCCAATCCTTCCGCCATGGTTTGGACCTGATCGGGCGTTTCGCGCCAGCGAGGCGACGCGATGTCGAACTCGTTGAAACCGCGATGACCATATTTTTCGGTCCATCCGGTTATGGCGCTGTCATAATCCGGGCTGCCGGGGACGAAGCGGGATCGTATGTCTTGCAACTCGTAGGCATGATCCGCGCTGACCACTCCGCCACGCGCGGCCATCAACCCGCCGACCAGCGCGTCGAAATCAGAAGCGGAAAGGCGTTTCTCGCCGACCTGCCGCGCGATACCGAGCCATGCGCTGCCCATGGCGTTCGCCAGCATGAACGGCGGCTGCCATTCGGGCTCGCTGAGCGACAGGGCTTGGGCAAGCAGGTCGGCGCGGGAAAGATGACTCAAGCCCTCTCGGCTTCGCGCCAGTGCCCGTTCCTCCATGCGCTCCAGCAGCTTCGGCAGGCTTTTCCGTCCGCGCGACAGGGCCTTCATGATCCGCGTCAGATGCAGAATTTGCCGTGGCGAGCGGCCACGGCGTTTCGCGCCGGTCTCCGGTAAACGTATCTCCGGCTGGAAGCCGCCGAACGTCCGGTTCGTTTCATCGGGCAAGATGCCGAAGGCGTCCGACCGGGTCCAGGTCCACTACCAAGGCTTCCTGCTCGACGGGACGGTGTTCGACAGCAGCGTCG
>CAZRNL010000291.1:2351-4295 GCA_964601395.1 uncultured Silicimonas sp.
ACATAGGCGCGTCCGTCGAAGCGCCGGACGATCTGCATCCCCTCCGGTTCGCGGTAGCCGGCGATATGATGAAGGTCGAAGAAAGTTGCGGCCGCCGTTTGTGGCACGACGCTCCATCCCATCGGCGACATGATGCCCGAAAGGACTTCTTTGAAATTGGCATTGGTCCAGATTGCCACTTGGTCGGCAATTTCAGGGAAGGTCCGATGCGGCAGGGACGTGATCGGCCGGGCCTGTAGGATGAATATCGTCTTGCCGTCCCACGCCCATTCAATGTCCTGCGGGGTCTCGCCGTCGCTACAGGCCCAATGAACCCTGTTGCATTGAACAAGGAGTTCATGCAGCGCGTCGCGCGGCAGAACCTTGCTCTCCGGGGAGGAGAAGCCACGCCGCGCAAAACGTGCGCGCAGGGTTTCGGGTTTGACCTGGCCGCTGACCAGCTTGTCGCCGAGGCCCTGAACCGCCTCGACGACGAATGTATCGCGCCGCCCGTCCTGTGGATCGGCTGTGAACGTCACGCCCGCGACGGCGGGTTCGTCCTGCCCCTCGGCTCTGATCATGGCGCAGATCAGAACCGCGCCGTCGATCTCGCTATCCGATATGCCGAGACGACGCCTGTAGGCCAACGCCTGTACCGTCCAAAGCGAGGCAAAGCATTGCAGGATTGCGTCGGCAATCTGCTCCGTCCCTCGAAGATTGAGAAAACTCTCATGTATGCCTGCAAAAGCATGGCGAGCGCCGTCTTCGCCCGAGGCACTGGATCGCACGGCAACCGGCTCGTCGGCCAGCCCTGCTTCATTGAGCGCACCATCAAGCTCATCGCATAAGTGCGGCTCCAACGCTGTCGTTGAAATGGCGGCACGAAGATCATCGAGCAAAGGTGCCGCGCCGTCTCCGACAACCGCCTCGAGGTCGAGTCCACCGACCTTCTCCACCATCGCCTTGATCGGCGGAAGTGCAAGAATATCCCGATACATGGTTCGCTCAACCGCGAGTCCACGCGGAACGGGGAAGCCCCAGGCCGAGAGCCGGGCGAGGTTCCAAGCCTTGCCGCCGACACGCTCGGGGCCGGCAGCGGCAGCCTCGGGGTAAGATAAGAATAGACACATCACGCACGCTCCTGCGGCCCGATACCTTCGCAGGTCGTCCGAACAAGTTGAGGGATCGCTTCTGGCGGCATCGGCCCGCCTTTGACGATCTGGTGAATCATGAATTGGACGTGGAGCCCCATGACGATGAACATCAGGGTTTCCGGGGGCAGGTCAGTGCGCAAACGACGCTCCGCCTGCGCGGCTTTCATCAGATCAACGATCAGATGGCGAAATGACGGATACCGGCCTCTGCTCTCTGACGGAGCACGGCGTTGCGGTGAAGTCAGGACAGAGACGGCGATTCGAGGGTACGCAAGGCAGGTCTCGGCATTTCGTTGAAGTGCTTCGACTATTAGTTCAAGCGGGTCGCTTCCTTCGGTCAAACGCTGTCTGATCTCGGCATCCCAAACACCGATCTTTTCGCCAACGATGATCTCGGCGATTTCCTCCTTGCCGGAAAAGAGGTTGTAGAGCGTGGCTCGCGTCAGTCCCGCTCGCCTTGCGATCTTCTCCATGGAGGTGGCTTCGACGCCCTCCGCCTCGAACTCGATGACGGCGGCGTCGAGAATTTGCCTGCGGGATCGTTCTGTTCTGGACATAACGCTCTCTGATCGAAGGTTCGATTTATACGATCGTCCATTTTTATACATATGTCAATTTAGTAAGACTCCAACAACGGCTCGTGGGGCGTCCCGCAAGGCGTCGGAGCTTCTCTGCTAGAGGGCTAAACTCAGAGACTTCCCAATTTGCCACGACACCGATCCGCCCTGCACGACGCCCATGACCTCGCGGCCGATCTGGCGGTCGATGACCGGCCGCCACGGGACAAGGGTGAACTCATGGGATTTCTCGA
>CAZRNL010000292.1:0-2702 GCA_964601395.1 uncultured Silicimonas sp.
CTTCGACGTGCTGGGCGACGTCGTTTGCGGCGGCTTTGCCGCTCCCCTCCAGCATGCGGATCGCGCTCTGATCGTGACCGCCAACGACTTCGACTCGATCTACGCGATGAACCGCATAATCGCCGCGGTCGAGGCCAAATCGAAGAACTACGGCGTTCGACTTGCAGGCTGTGTCGCGAACCGCTCGAAGGACACGGATGAAGTCGACCGGTACTGCAGGACGGTCGGATTCAAGCGACTGGCCCACATGCCGGACTACGACGCGATCCGCCGGTCTCGCCTCAAGAAAAAGACTCTGTTCGAGATGCCGGACGAGGACGACATCGTTTTGGCACGCGCTGAATACGTCGCACTTGCCGAACGGCTCTGGAATTCGGTCTCGGAAGACCCGGTGCTGCCCTCCGCCCTGCCCGACCGCGAAATCTTTGAACTCCTGGGATTCGATTGATGACCTACGAAGCCACCCGCGAACGGCTTGAGACCTACTTCGACCGGACTGCATCCCGGACGTGGGAAGCGCTGACGTCCGATGCCCCGGTCAGCCGGATCCGCCAGACAGTGCGTGAAGGCCGCGATGCGATGCGTGCGGAACTTCTTTCGATCCTGCCCGGTGACCTGACAGGTGCTCGGGTACTGGACGCAGGCTGCGGCGCAGGGCAGATGGCGATCGAACTGGCCAATCGCGGAGCCTATGTCACCGCGATCGACATCTCTCCTTCGCTCCTCGATGTCGCGCGGCGGCGCACGCCCGATCACCTGTCCGACCGGATAACCTACCGCGCCGCCGACATGCTGGACCCGTCGCTCGGCAACTTCGATGCCGCCGTCGCGATGGATAGCCTCATTCACTATAGCGCGGATGACATCGCCCGTGCCGTGGGAAGCCTGACCGCCCGCCTTGCAGGCGGTCCGCTGGCCTTTACCATTGCGCCCAGAACCTCCCTGCTGGTCGGAATGTGGTGGGTCGGCAAGGCCTTCCCGCGGGCGGACAGATCGCCGGCAATTCAGCCGCACAAGACGCGCGATTTGTCCAAATCACTGACAAATAACGGTTTCTCGACATCCCTGATCGAGCACAAGCGCATTTCGCGCGGGTTCTACATCAGTCAGGCGATGGAGGCGCTCGGATGATCTTCACACGGAACCTCGTCAAGCAACTCGGCACCCGCTTCCTGCCGTTTGCGGACGTCGGAACCGACGAACTGCCGCTCGGGCAGCTTCTGCGCCTGTCGCTGTTCCAGATCTCGGTGGGCATGGCGACGGTGATGCTGCTTGGCACATTGAACCGCGTGATGATCGTCGAGTTGAGCGTTCCTGCGATGATCGTCGCGGTCATGATCGCTCTGCCCGTACTGATCGCACCGTTTCGCGCCCTTCTCGGCTTCCGGTCCGACACACACAAAAGCGCCATTGGCTGGAAGCGCGTTCCCTACCTCTGGTTCGGATCGCTTTGGCAGTTCGGTGGACTGGCGATCATGCCATTCGCCCTGATCATCCTTGGTGGACAGCAGACACTTGGTCCGACGTGGGCAGGCGAACTTGGCGCAGGCCTGGCTTTCCTCCTGACTGGTCTCGGCCTTCACATGACCCAGACAGCGGGTCTGGCCCTGGCAGCCGACCGCGCGACAGACGAGACCCGGCCTCGGGTTGTTGCCTTGCTTTACGTCATGTTCCTGATCGGGATGGGCATATCCGCAGTCATAGTAGGCTGGCTTCTTCGCGATTTCTCGACCCTGCGCCTTATTCAGGTCGTGCAGGGAACCGCCGTCGTCACGCTTCTGCTGAACATCGTCGCGCTCTGGAAACAGGAAAGTCTGCGCCCGATGTCGCGCAGCGAACGCGCCGCGCCGCGCCCGAAATTTGTGGATGCCTGGGCCGATCTCATGTCGGGCGGAGACGCCGGACGTCTTCTGGCCGTCGTCTTCTTCGGCACCATGGCCTTCAACATGCAGGACGTTCTGCTCGAGCCTTACGGTGGCGAAGTCCTTGGTCTGTCCGTGTCCACCACAACGCTTCTGACAGCGGTCTGGTCGGCAGGCGCCCTTATCGGCTTCGCGTTTGCCGCCTACTGGCTGAAGGGGGGCCTTAGCCCCTACCGCATGTGCGTGCGCGGCATCCTTTTCGGTCTCGCGGCATTCTCGGCCGTCATCTTCGCCGACCCCATGCACTCACCGCCGCTCTTTTTCGCCGGTGCCTTCGGGATCGGACTGGGTGGCGGGCTGTTCGCGGTCTCGACCCTCACAGCGGCGATGACAATGCCGATGGGCAAGAAGGCGGGACAGGGACTTGCCCTGGGAGCCTGGGGCGCCGCACAGGCTACAGCCGCGGGTCTTGCTATCGCAATTGGCGGAACGATCCGCGACGGCGTCGACGCATTGGCTCAATCCGGTGCCCTGGGTAAAGCGCTCAATACGCCCGGCACCGGCTACTCAGTCGTCTATCACACCGAGATCGCACTTCTCTTCACGACGCTCGTCATCCTGGGCCCGCTGGTGCGTCTCTCTTTCCTCAAATCCCAAAACAACCCGGAAGGCAGCAGGATCGGGCTTGCTGACTTCCCCACCTAACCCACGGAGGACACGAACATGGTCGGTGTCACATTTTTTGGAAATTTCGATCTGGCAAGCCTGGCCATATGGGGCTTCTGGGCCTTCTTCGCCGCGCTGATGTCCAGCGTGGATTCCTATCTCAATTCCAGCACC
>CAZRNL010000292.1:2712-4292 GCA_964601395.1 uncultured Silicimonas sp.
GCCTTCTTCGCCGCGCTGATCTACTATCTTCAGACCGAGAACATGCGCGAAGGCTATCCGCTTGAGATGGAGGATGGCTCGCCATCTCCAAATCAGGGACCATTCCCGGTTCCGAAGCCGAAGACTTTCAAGACTCCTGACGGCCGCGAAGTAACCGTGCCTTCGGCCGAGAACGAGGCCGTTCACCGCCGCGAGAACCTTGCATTGGAAAAGGTCTCTTTCAGCGAAGGCTTCCCTCAGGTTCCGACAGGTGATCCGATGGTCGACGGGGTAGGTCCAGCCTCTTGGACGCCCCGCCAGGACGTGCCCGAAATGAACGCCCACGGACACCCGAAAATCGGGCCGATGGCCGCCCATGACGCGTTCTTTGTCTCTGCTGGCCGTGATCCGCGCGGGATGCCTGTTCTTTCGAAGGACGATCAGGTTGTCGGTCATTGCACCGATCTCTGGATCGACGAGGCCGAGCAGGAAGTGCGGTATCTCGAGGTTGAACTCGAAGCTGAACGTGGCTCGGGCAGCCGGTTGGTGCCTATGACGATGGCCAAGGTCAAGCCGCGCTGGATCATGGTCGAGTCGCTGCATTCAACCCGGTTCGACGGCGTTCCGCAGGTCCGCACCGCTGGTCAGATCACCAAACTGGAAGAAGAAAAGGTCACCGCCTGGTTCGCCGGCGGCACGCTGTACTCGTAGGAACACGCAAGGCGGATGCGCCGCTCGACCGGCGCATCCTTTACAAAAGGGAACGGAAAGGCACTGCCATGCCACAAGACGAAGATATCACCGTAGAACCGGTAAAGGGTCTCCCCGAGGCACTTCCGCCGGGCGAGAGAATTCTGTGGCAGGGCCGGCCCCTGGTCCTGCCCCTGGCACGCGAGGCGATGTACCTGAACTGGGTACTTGGATACTTCCTGATCCTGGTCCTTTGGAGGATCGGAGCATCGAGCGCCGAGATGTCGTTCGGACCGGCGCTTCTGACCGGCCTGCCCTTTGTCATCCTCGCTGGCCTGGTGACAGGTATCATCCTGCTGATTGCCTGGGCTCAATCCCGCGCCACGGTCTACACGATCACCACCGAACGTGTGGCGATGCGCATGGGCGCGGCGCTGACGATCACATTGAACCTTCCCTTCCCCAAGATCGCAGCGGCGGATCTGGATCTGAAGAAGTCCGGATCGGGCACCATCGCGCTCAGGACCATGGGCATGGTCAAGCTGTCCTACCTCGTCCTTTGGCCGCACGTGCGCCCACGGCATATGAAGGTGACACAGCCGGCGCTGCGCTGCATTCCCGATGCCGCTAAAGTTGCCGCCTTGCTCGCCGAGGCCGCTGAAACGCGCGTGTCTCAACCCAGCATCGCACGGGCCCGGCCGATGGCCAGCGCCGTCGCGGCAGAGTGAAAGGAGCCGTCATGTCTCAGAGAACGGATACAGGGCTTTATTTCGACGCCGAGGCCCGCGCCATGGAAAAGCGTGACAGGGAGCTGATCCCGCGTCGCCTTGTGATTGCGATGTTCTCCGTCGCCATAGCCTCGGTAATGCTGGCGGCCTTCGCAGTCCTGACCGATCGCCCCCGCGTCGGGC
>CAZRNL010000293.1:0-4288 GCA_964601395.1 uncultured Silicimonas sp.
GCTGGTTTCGGCGAGCAGGTCGGCTACGAGACGCTGGTGCGCAGGATCGCCAATGCCCCGCTCGACAAATCCTCAAGGTTCACCGACTGGTCGCGGCGCCCGCTGACAGATGCGCAAAAAGTCTATGCCCTGGCCGACGTAACTCACTTGCGCGAGATCTACGAACATCTGCGTGATGCGCTGCGGAAATCCGGCCGCAGTGACTGGGTCGAGGAAGAGCTTGCGACGCTGACCGACCCCGAGACCTACAGGGTAGACCCGGACTACGCCTGGGAGCGGGTCAAGACACGCACTCACTCGGGCAAGTTCCTTGCCGTTGTCCGCGAGTTGGCGAAATTCCGAGAGGTCTATGCGCAGACCCGCAACGTACCGCGCAGCCGGGTGATGAAGGACGATGCTCTGCTCGAGCTGGCATCGACAAAACCCGCCAACGTGAACGATCTTTCCCGGTCGCGGCTGTTGCTGCGTGAGGCCCGCAAGGGTGAAATCGCCGATGGCATCCTCGCCGCTGTCAAGGCGGGCCTCGAGACGCCCGCCGACGAAGTTCCAAAGCCCGATCGGTCTCGCGACAAGTTGCAGGTCAACCCGGCGCTGTCCGATCTTCTGCGGGTCTTGCTGAAGGCCAAGTCGGAACAACTGGGCGTGGCTCAGAAGCTGATCGCCACATCGTCCGATCTTGACGAGATCGCGGCCGGACTACGCGATGTGGCCGCACTTCAGGGCTGGCGGCGGAAAGCGTTCGGAGAGGACGCACTGCGACTCTGCGATGGCAAGCTCGCGCTGCGCGCCAACGGTCAGGACGTCGAGATCTTCGAAATCTGATTGGCGGACAGCGAGCCCGCAGCCGGTTCGCGCGTCAGGTCTTTCGCTCCGGTCGCCACAATCGGAAGACTATGGGTGCAGCGGCGATCACCAGGGTGATCCTCGCGATGTGGATCGTGGCCACATAGGCTACGTCCGCCTGCATCGCCAACGCCAGCAAGCTCATCTCGGGCAGACCGCCGGGCGAGAAGGTCAGGAAGGTTTCACGCAGGCCGATCCCCGTCAGGCTGGTGACCAGGAACGCGGTGATGAGGGCAACGATCACCATCGACCCCGAGGCTCCTGCCGCCAGTGACATGTCACGGGCGATTTCACGCGGGCGGGCACCGATGAACCGGCACCCGATGACGGTGCCCATCACGAGCTGCGCGGAGTTTACGGCCAGTGTAGGAGGCGGTGCATCGGTCAGTCCCAAGAGGTGCACCACACCAGACAGGATCATGGGACCGAGAATCTGTGGTGCGGGCAGGCCGATTTTCGGGCCGAGGAAAGCTCCTGCGATCGCGCAGACGATAAGGATGACGAGGTCGATCAACGGCACGTCAGCGAAACGCACATGAGGTCTGGCGTCGCCGGTGGCGGAAATTCCGAGGAACAATCCGTAGAACAGGACCACGAAAGTCACGACCAGAAAAATCCGGCTTGCATGGGCCAACGCGATGCGCTTTTCATCGCCTCCCGCCGCGGCGCCAAGCAGCATCATGTCATTCAGTCCACCGGGAGCCGAGGAATAATAGGCGGTTATCGGGTCATAGCCTCCGATCTTACGGTAGAAGTACAGCGCCGCTCCAAATGCCGAAGCGACGAAAACCGGCAATATCAACAGCGTCGTCACCCAGTCCCCAGCCTCGTCGAACATGGAAGGGTGAAACCCCGATCCCAGCATCACTCCCAGAATTGGAACCATAAGCATCCGAAGCCTGTTCGGAGCCTTCACCGGGGCGCCTGTCACGGCCAGGATCATCACGATCACCATCGGGCCAAGCATCCAGGGCAAGGGGATACGCAAGGACGCCGCAACAAGAGCGCCCGCCAATCCGACCGCCAGCGCAATGCTTTGTCCAGTGGCGAGGGTCCGGAAATTGTCTGGGATCAACGCCGCGCAGTCCGGGAGTTCTGTGCACCGGTTACGACGATCTGCCTGACTGATTGCAGCGTGATGTCGGAAACCCGGATAGCCGCAGTCAGTTCGCGCGACTGAACGGTCGACTCGCGTGTCGGTTCGAGGGGCGGGCGGGCGCGGAAACTGAAGGCCAACACTCCGTCCACAGCCAGGTCATCCAGGTTTTCGCTGACGAGTTCGGCATCGTACCAGCCCTGGACCGGCGGCAGAGCCGTCGCGCGGATGATGGCGCCGCCCGGTGTCCGGTCGATTTCGAGTGCAGTGATCTGGGCGACCAGCGGCCGACTGTCCTGCCGCTCGGTTATGATCATCGGATCCATTGTCTCGGCCTCGGGTCCGGCGCGGAACCAGTTGAACGGGTTCAGCCGGCTTTCGCTCAAACCGCAGCCCGAAAGCGCCAAAGCCATAGCCAGTGTCAGGATCGCGGCGCGTCGCGTCATCTTTCGCCCCCTTGTCGGTTCCCTCCCTGCTAGCCCAAAGCCGGGGCCAAGAAAAGCGTTTCGGTTCTGGACCTTTGACCTGTCGGCCCTTAGGTCATGCTGCAGGACAAGCTCCGGAGACCATCATGGCACGGGAAGCCTTCGAAGAGATCGCCGAGACATTCGAATTCCTGGACGACTGGGAGGACCGTTATCGTCATGTCATCGACATGGGCAAGGCAATGGCGCCGCTGGACGAGTCTCTTCGCATTCCGGCAACCAAGGTAGAGGGTTGCGCGAGCCAGGTCTGGCTGGTCCCGGAGATCGATGGTGCGGGCCCAGAGGCCGTGGTGCATTTTAAGGGCGACAGCGATGCCATGATCGTGCGCGGCCTGATCGCGATACTGATTGCGCTTTTCGATGGCCTGACCGCCCGCGAGGCTTTGGCGGTGGATGCACCGGCGGAGTTGGAAAGACTCGGACTGCACGATCATTTGTCGTCTCAGCGCTCGAACGGGCTTCGCGCGATGGTCCAGCGCGTCCGCGACCTTTCGACTGCGGCCAGTTCCGTCTGAGGCCAATTCTGCGGGCTTGGCAGTCGGTTCACGATCAATCCAGCCGCGACTATCAGCAGATAGACCTGGAGCGTTGCTTGAAGCACCGGTCGCGGTTCGGGCGCAGTATCGGCGGGGCGTGGACTGGCGTGGCCGGTGTACAGGTCGTTGAAGAAGTCCGGTTCCGGCCTTTCCGTCGTTGCGGGTATCGTCCAGACCGATGGTGCCAAGGTGGCGGCAAGCGAGGCCGAGGGACCCCAGCAGGTGAGCGTGACGGCAAGCGTCGACACAAGGACTTTCACGAGCACCTCCGGACCATGTCCGAAGGAAGAACGGCATCATGCTTGAGAAATCGTTAAGTGGCGCGTCCAAGACGTTCGACAGCGCGACCGAGATCGCCATAGCCTGTGAAGCGTCTCTCGAACGCCAGGCCAAGTCGTGCGGCACAGTCCTGCGCCTTGGCCGTCAGCGCAGGGTCGTTGGTCTGTGCCTGGAAGACCAGCTTTTCATAGTGTCCGAAGTAGGTGTCGCGAAGCTCCGGGTGCCGGTCAAGCCCGAGCGGTTCCCAGACGAAAGCATCGAATTGGCGGGCCAGGAAATCGGTCAGGTAGAATGCGGTGAACTCATCGCCGGAGCGCTCGACAAAGCCCTCTGTTCCTTCGAAGAATGCGTAGCAATGTGGACCGCGAAGCATCTCGATACCCAGCTCGGCGGCTGCGGCCTGCAGGTGTCCACCAGTGCCGCAATCCGCGTAGGCGAGGAATATGCGCTCGTATCGATCAGCAGCGGCCGCCGCGACGGCCTTGCGAACGGCGGGGGTGATGCGCTCGGGATGATTGTGCAGGATCGCGGGCAGGCATTGCAGGTCGATGTGCTGGAAGCCATTTGCGTCGGTGACGGCAAGGATCTCATGCGCCAGCGCACCACAGGCAAGCACAAGAACGCGCCCGGTTCCGCGCGCCTCAAGGCCGTCTCGCGTCAGTCTGTCGTCCGAAGGCAGTGTATCGGCCATGCCGTCTCCTTCGTCCCGGACGCAGCCGGGCGGTGTCAGCGGTCGCGGCAGACGCCGCTTCTCAGCTTGCCGCCATCCGGTTGTGCTTGCGGGCAATGAACTCTTTCGCCGTCTCGACCGCGCCGATGGCCTTGCCGAATTCCTCGTTCAGAGGCGCGCCACCGACCAGGATGATGTATTCGTCACGAATACCCATCTGGATCATCGTGTCGATCACGACCTTCATGTAGGGCATCGTCGTCGTCAGCAGAGCGGACATGCCGAGGATGTCGGCTTCTTCCTTCTGCAGGTTCTCGATGTACTTCTCGGCGGCGTTGTTGATCCCGAGGTCGACGACCTCGAATCCTGCGCCTTCCAT
>CAZRNL010000294.1:0-3238 GCA_964601395.1 uncultured Silicimonas sp.
AGGAGGCCGCCGAGGCGGCTGGCCTCGCCATCGACTTTGGCAGGATGGACCGCACGCCCAACACCATCGACGCGCATCGCCTGATCCACTGGGCAGGGCTGGAAGGACGCCAGACCGCCGCCGTGTCGCGTCTGTTCAAGGCCTATTTCGTCGAGGGCGCGGATATCGGCGATCACGCAGTTCTGCTGGACATTGCCGAGGGCATCGGGCTTGAACGCGAGATGATCGCCCGGCTTCTGTCGAGCGACGCCGACCTTCCCGACATCCGCGCCCGCGACGAACACGCCCGTGCGCGCGGGGTTTCCGGCGTGCCTACTTTCGTCCTGGCCAACCAGCACGTGCTCTCGGGCGCGCAGGCGACCGAGTTGTGGTTGCAGGTGATCGACGAGGTCACCGAGCAACTCAGGTCAGCCGAATGACGGTCGAGGCTCAGCCACCCCAAGGCGCAGACGATCCTGCGCGCAGCCCTATATCGCGCGTCGAGCTTGTAGCGCTTCTGGCGATGCTTTCGGCGACGGTCGCCTTCTCGATCGACGCGATGCTGCCGGCGCTACCCGAGATCGGCGCGGACCTGAGTCCGGCGGACCCCAACCGCGCGCAGCTTGTCGTGGCAGCCTTCGTCGCGGCCCTGGGGTTGGGCACGCTTTTCGCCGGACCTCTCAGCGACGCCCTCGGACGGCGGCCCGTCGCGGTCGGCGGCGCGGTAGTCTACACGCTGGCGGCCCTCTATGCCGCAACGTCGGACGGGCTTACCGAACTTCTGATCGCGCGTGCGGTTCAAGGATTGGGCGCGGCCGGGCCGCGCGTTGTGGCGCTGGCGCTGGTCCGCGACCTGTTTTCGGGCCGCCAGATGGCCCGGATCGTCAGTTTCGTGATGATCGTCTTCACGCTGGTGCCCGTCATCGCCCCGACCATGGGGGCCGCGATTCAGTGGGTCTTCGGGTGGCGTGCGATTTTCCTGTCCTTCGCGTTGTTCTCGGTGATCTCGATGCTTTGGCTGATGATCCGCCAGCCCGAAACTCTGCCGCCCGAACGGCGGCGTCCGTTCCGCGTGGGGCTTCTTGTCTCGGGTGTCCGCGAGGTGCTGTCAAACCGGCAGGTCGTTCTGGCGATCTGCGCCCAGACGATGATCTTCGCGATGCTCTTTTCCGCGCTTCTTTCGGCCCAGCCCGTGTTCGAGAGGGTGTTCGACAAGAATAGCAGCTTCCCAGCCTGGTTTGGGCTGATGGCCGCTATTTCGGCATCGTCCAGCCTGATCAATGCAATGATCGTCGTCCGGCTGGGGATGAAGACGGTCGTGAAATGGGCGATTGCGATGCAGATCGGTGTCTCGCTGGGCTTCCTGGGTTACCAACTTGTCATCGGGATCGAGGCTGTTCCCGCCTTTTTCGTCGCCTTCCTCTGGCTGACATCGGTGTTCTACATGGCCGGGCTTGGCATCGGGAATATGAACGCCATCGCGATGGAGCCCATGGGGCATATCGCGGGCATGGCGTCTTCGGTGATCGGCGCATCGGCCACAATCGCCAGCATGGTGTTCGCAGTGCCGATCGGACTGGGCTTCAATGGCACCATGATTCCTCTCACCGGCGGCGTGATGGTGCTGAGTCTCGTGGCTCTCGGTCTGGTGCTGATGCTGAAAGATACAGGCGGCGAAATCGAGATACCGCCCACGCCTCTGGCACGGCGCGGCTAGGACGACTCCTTGCCCCAGCCTTCGGACTGCATCTCTCGCAGGCGGCTTGCGGTGCGCTCGAACTCGAAACTGCCCTCGCCCTCGATGTAAAGCCGCTCGGGCACATCCGCCGCCGTCGCGATCAGGCGCACCCGCGCCTCGTAAAGCGCGTCGATCAGCGTCACGAAACGGCGCGCCTGATTGTAGTTCTCGGACGACAGGCGCGGGATGTCCTCGACAATCAGGACCCGCACCGCATCGGCAATCGCCAGATAGTCGGCCGGGCCGAGGGGTTGGCCGCACAGGTCATAGAACCGCGCCCTCCCGACACCATTGGCGAAGCCCGGAAGAGTTACCTCGCGGCCTTTGACATGCAGCACCAGCGAAGCGCGCTCACTCCCTGCAAGATCGGACCAGATTTCCTCGATCGCTGCCCGCGCCCGAGCGTCGGCGGGATGAAAATAGGTCCGCTCGCCCTTTAGCCGTGTTTGGCGGTAGTCGGTGGGCGAGGCCAGTTCATGCACCTCCATCTGCGCCTTCAGAAGCTCGATGAACGGCACGAAGAGTGCGCGATTGAGCCCGTCCTTGTAGAGCGCGTCGGGTGAGCGGTTTGACGTTGTCACGATGGTGACGCCTGCTTCCATCACCCTCTGGAACAAACGGCCCACGATCATCGCATCCGCGATGTCGGTGATCTGCATCTCGTCAAGGCACAGCAGGTTCAGTCCCTCGGCCAGGTCGTCGGCCACCGGGCGGATCGCGTCATCCACGCCGGTCTGACGCGCGCGGTGCAGTCCGGCCTGCACCTCTTGCATGAAGGAGTGGAAATGCACCCGCCGGGTTCGGGGCGTGCGGACCGTGTCGTGAAAGAGATCCATCAGCATGGACTTCCCGCGCCCGACACCACCCCAAAGATAGAGCCCCGGAATTGGGGGCGGCCTCTTGGCGAAGAACCCGCCAAGTCCCTTGCGCTCGGGTCGCTCGGCCAGTGCCTGTGCGATCCGGTCGAACTCGGCAAGCGCACCCGCTTGCGCCGGATCGGCGTTCAACTCGCTCGCCGCGACCTTCCGTTGATATGCCTCAGTGACGACGCCCATGCCCGAAGGGCAAAGCACAAGCGCCAACCAAAGAAAAGTCGGATCAGAGCTTGGTCACGTCGTGCCGGTACAGCCAGTCGAAACGGCGCAACATCCGGGCCGGCGCCACCGCTCCGAGAATCCGAAGCCCGGTGTGCGCAGCAAAGCGAAGCGGCGGAAAGGACAGGTGGTAATTGCGTGCATTGGCGGTGGCAGCTTCCGTCACACCCACGACGCGCTCCCGGCGTTCGGCCTGGTAGGCAGCCAGGCTCTCGGCGATCGGGCGGTCCTTCAGCGCGCGGGCCAGAGTCCAGGCATCTTCAAGAGCCAAGTTGGCACCCTGCGCCAGGAAAGGGAGCGTCGGATGCGCGGCGTCTCCCAGAAGCACCTGATGGCCGGTCCACCAGCGGTCCGCGACTCGGTGGCGAAAGAGACCCCATAGGTGCACGTCCTCGACCTGTTCCAACCAGCCGCGCACTCGTGGCGA
>CAZRNL010000294.1:3248-4287 GCA_964601395.1 uncultured Silicimonas sp.
GAACCCCGAAAAGGCGCCGCGCAGGTTAGCCGGGTGATCCTCGTGGCTCCAGCCCTCGTCGGCCCAGGAAAACCGTTGTTCGACCGCTACAATGTTGCGAAGGCCCCCCGGCAGTGGATAGCTGACAAGGTGTCTGCCCGGTCCCATGTGAACTTCGGCCACCGGTTCCGCCTCGTCGTCGCGCAGGAGCGCGCGCCAAGCGACCTGTCGCGTGAAAAACGGCTTCGAGGCCTCGTCGACCCGCGCCCGAACCCGGGACTTCAGCCCGTCCGCGCCGATGAGCAGGTCGTCTCCTGGCAGCGCAGCACCAGCCGGCGGCGGATTGATCTCGACGCCGGTCTCGAGCACGGCCCCCGCCGCTTCGGCCCCGTCCTCTAGTACGTCGATTAGCCGCGCCCGGTGCACGAACCGCCAGTGAAGATCGGCGGCGTCACGGGCGAGATCCAGCGTCAGCACGTCTCGCCCCGAACGCCCGTCCATCAACTTGACCGCCTCAGCACGAATCGACACGGCATCCAGCCTGTCGGCCAGCCCAAGTGCGCGGATCACGTTCCAACCGTTCGGGCTGATCTGAATACCGGCGCCTACCTCGCTGATAACGTGGCTTTTCTCGGCGACCCGAACAGAATGCCCGTTCCGTGCCAACGCAGTGGCCACGGCGAGTCCGCCAATCCCCGCCCCGACAATCGTGATCTTCAATCCAGCATTCCCCAAATATCCTCGTCGAAGGCTATTCAAAAAGGAAAACGCCCGCCTTGATGACGATCAAGACGGGCGTATCACAAGGCTCCGCTTCAGCCGCGTCAGTCGTCGCGGTGAACCTTTTCCTGACGTTCGTGACGTTCCTGCGCCTCGAGGCTGAGCGTCGCGATCGGTCTGGCGTCCAGGCGCTTGAGCGAGATGGGCTCGCCAGTTTCCGAGCAATAGCCATACTCGCCCTCCTCGATCCGGTGCAGGGCAGCGTCGATCTTCGACACCAGCTTGCGCTGACGGTCGCGGGTGCGCAGTTCGAGCGCGCGGTCGGTCTCCTCGCTGGCGC
>CAZRNL010000295.1:0-4277 GCA_964601395.1 uncultured Silicimonas sp.
AGCATCGGAATGCCCCACGCCGTCCCGATGCGCCACGCCACGCCGCATTTCGCGCATGTGTTCTCGGGCGACGGATATTCGTCGGGCTACTACAGCTATATGTGGTCCGAGGTCATGGATGCGGATGCATTCGAAGCGTTCCATGAAGCTGGAAATCCCTTCGATCCCGAGACGGCGAAAAAGCTCGAAGTGCATATCCTTTCGGTTGGGGGAACGCGCGATGCGGCGGACCTTTACACCGAATTCCGGGGACGCATGCCCGGACCCGAGGCACTGCTGCGGGGCAGGGGACTGGCCGCGTGACATTCAGCGCCGATGCCGAGGCGCGGCTGATCGAGGCGGTGCGCCGGGTCGCGCGCGACGAGATCCTGCCGCGTTTCCGTGCGCTCGATCCGTCCGAGGTTGAAACAAAATCCAGGATCGACGATCTGGTCACCATCGCCGACCGGCGCTCGGAGGACCGCCTGCGAGAGGCCGTATCCATCATTCTGCCTCAGGCGGCCTTCGTCGGCGAGGAAGCGGTTTCGGCCGATCCGGCGGCGCTTGAACCGATAGCCACCTCCGATCTGGCGGTCATCGTGGATCCGATCGATGGCACCTGGAACTTCGCCAACGGCATCGGTCTTTTCGGCGTCATCGTCGCCGTGGCCGAACGTGGTCAGACCATCTGGGGCATGATCTACGATCCCCTGACGGATGACTGGGCGATAGCCCGACGTGGCGGCGGCGCCGGATTTGCCGGGCCTGGGGGGCATCTTCGGTCCTGTCGGTTCGACACCGTCCCGCTAGGGCTTGGGGATATTGCCGGGATGACAAGCTCCTATCTTTTCAAGGGCAGAGCGCGGCGAGAGCTTTTCGATCGCCTTCCGGAGTTCAGACGCGTCGACAGCATGCGCTGCTCCGCTCACGAATACCGTGGGATCGTGCAGGGTCAGACCGACTTCATCATGACGCCGACCCTGAACCCGTGGGACCACGCCGCCGGATCTCTTCTGGTTGAGGAAGCAGGCGGTGTGGCGCGTCTTCTGGACGGCACGCCTTATACGCCTGTCCTCAAGTCAGGGGTTCTGCTGGTGGCCCGCTCCGAAGCGATCTGGCAGACGGTAGCAGACCATCTGGGCGCTCTTGCGCCAGGGTAACCGACCGCTCCTGTGCGCCGTTGCACCACTTGGACTCCGCGAAATCCTTGGAACCTTTTTTCCGCGAATCCATTGTGTTACCGTTCACTAACGAGATTTTCGTAATTATGGAGTTGTCTGGGAGCCGAGATGAGCCTTCCCCACGTCAAACATCGGCCGGTGCGCCTGTCGGAAGCTGGCAAGAGAGATGTCCGAACGCAGTTCGGAGCGCTCTGTTGGCGTGTCGAGGACGGCGAGGTTCAGGTTCTTCTTATTACCTCTCGTCGGCGCAAGCGCTGGATTCTGCCCAAGGGCTGGCCGGTCGATGGCGCCACGCCGACCGAGGCTGCTGAATGCGAAGCATGGGAAGAGGCTGGCGTAACGGGAAAGACAAAGCCCATTTGTCTTGGTATTTATAGTTATATCAAAGACTTGACGGAAGTCGATCGCCTCCCCTGCGTGGTCGCTGTATTTCCTGTGAAAGTGAAGAAACTGCACGAGGACTGGCCCGAGAAAACCGAGCGTCGGCGCAAGTGGATGAATGTCCCGGACGCGGCGAAAGTGGTCGAAGAGAAAGAGCTGGCGTCGATTCTCCGGAATTTCGATCCCGATTTGCTTTAAAGCTCCTCGGTTTTGGCACCCGCGATTGAAACCGGTCGATCAGCAGACTAGGTCTAACGGTCTGAAGGGAATGATCGATGATCCGCTACGCGCTGAAGTGCAGGAATGATCACGGCTTCGAAAGCTGGTTCAAGTCGGCCGACGCCTATGACAGCCTGAAAGCGGCGGGTCTTGTCGTATGTCCCGAGTGTCAGGATGCTTCGGTCGAGAAATCGCTGATGGCGCCGCAAGTCCGCCCCGGACGCACAGCAGCCCAGCCCGACGCCCCGAAGCAGCCGATGAGCAACGCTCACGATCCAAATCTCGTCGAGGCTATCCGTCAGCTGCGCGAGCATGTCGAAAAGAACTCCGACTATGTCGGAGACCGCTTCGTCAAGGAAGCCCGCGCAATGCACGAAGGCGATGCTCCACATCGTTCGATCTACGGAGAAGTGCGCGCGGACGAGGCCAGGAAACTGATGGAAGACGGCGTGCCCGCGCTTCCCCTGCCATTCATTCCCCGGCAGAAGACGAACTGAACTCTCGAGAGCACTTCGGTTGACCCCGCTCACGCCAGCCCGCACGGCTGCGGACGAGATCTACTCCCCCGGACGCTTCAGGCTGAAGACCTCGGTGATCCTGCTGTAGTCGCGGTAGCCGAGCCGGGTCAAAGGCTGATACTTCAGCACGTCGAACATCCCGTCCTCTACGCAGTCGTCGCGCAGGTGAACGCCCACGACCTCGCCCAGAACTAGGAAATTGGCCGTGCCCCTAAGCGTGACGATCTCGGTCAGGCGGCATTCGAGCGAGGCAGGCGCATTCGCGACGCGGGAACAGGCAATCTCCGAACACTCGACACGCCTGATCCCTGCCTTGTCGAATTCGTCCACGTCCCGGTCCCAGGGTCCCGAGGTCTCGTTCATCACGTCCTTCATCGCGTATTCCACGATGTTGACGCAGAAGACCCCGGTCTCGCGGATGTTCGACACGCTGTCCTTGGTGCCCTCGCGGTCCGGTTTGGCGCCGGTCGAGGCGAACATGACCTGCGGCGGCACATAGGCAACGGCGTTGAAGAACGAATAGGGTGCGAGGTTCTCGGATCCGTCCGCACCGCGCGTCGAAATCCACCCGATCGGCCGGGGCGTCACGATGGCATTGAACGGATTGTGCCGCAGACCGTGTCCGTCTTCGGGGCGATAGTACATCAACGTCTCCTTCGGATTTGTGCCAGACCTAGCGCCGTGCTAGGCGCATTTCCAGCCGGATGGGAGATCAAGGTACGGTGGAGCTGCACAGGGAAGTACCCGACGACTGGTGGGAGGTCGAGGCGCTCTACGACCTCTGCTTCGCGCCGGGCCGCACTGCACTGTCCTCCTACCGTCTGCGCGACGGCGTGGATCCCGTTGCGGAACTCTGCCTCGTTGCCCGCGACGATCTCGGCATCGTCACCGGAGCGATCCGATATTGGCCGGTTCTGGTCGGTGCTGCGCCCGCGCTGCTTCTCGGGCCGGTCGCTGTCCACCCGACGCACCAGGGCGAAGGCTTGGGCGCCTTCTTGATCGAGGGCAGTCTTGAACGCGCATTTGGTTGGGACAGGGTGCTTCTTGTCGGCGACGCGCCTTATTACGGGCGGTTCGGGTTCGAGAAACTCCCGGACGTGGAAATGCCGCCTCCGACCAACCCGGACCGGGTCCTGGGGCGCGCTCTCAGCGAAGGCGCGTGGGACGGTATCGAGGGTAAGGTTTCCAACTGGCGCGAGAGACCCTGAAAAACGGCGACTTCCGATCAGCTCAATCCGGCGCAGAAATCCTGGATTCTGGCGCAAGCTTCCGCCAGCGACTCGTCCGAGGTCGCATAGCTGATCCGGAAGGCGGGCGAGAGACCGAAGGCCGAGCCGAAGACCACCGCGACGCCGGTTTCCTCCAGAAGGGCACGGGCGAAGGCCTCGTCGTTCTCGATGAAGGCTCCGCCCTTCGAGGTCTTGCCGATGCAACCCCGAATGAACGGATAGACATAAAAGGCGCCGTCTGGCGTCGGGCATTCGATGCCCTTCGCCGCGTTCAGCCCGGCGACAACCAGATCGCGGCGGCGCAGGAACACCGTCACGCTTTCCGCGATATAGTCCTGCGGCCCGTTCAAGGCTTCGACCGCCGCCCACTGGCTGATCGTGCAGGGGTTCGACGTGGACTGCGACTGGATCTTCCGGATCGCGCCGATCAGTGCCTTCGGTCCGCCCGCGTACCCGATCCGCCACCCGGTCATGGCATAGGCCTTGGACACGCCGTTGACGGTGAGCGTGCGGTCGTGGAGCGAAGGCGCGACTTCGGCGGGTGTGCAGAACTCGAAGCCAGGGAAGGCGATGTGCTCGTACATGTCGTCGGTCATCACCCAGACATGAGGATGCCGTTCCAGTACATCCGTCAGCGCCTTCAGTTGCGCGCGGCTGTATCCCGCGCCGGTCGGGTTCGACGGCGAGTTGAAGATCAGCCACTTGGTCTTCGGCGTGATCGCGGCTTCGAGCTGGGGCGGCTGCAGCTTGAAGGATGTTTCGGCGGCGCA
>CAZRNL010000296.1:0-4273 GCA_964601395.1 uncultured Silicimonas sp.
CTGCCTTGGCCGAGATATCCCAAAGCGCTTGGTCGATGGCCGAGATCGCCGCCAGTCCCAACGCGCCGGGGGGAAAGCGTGCCTGCTGCAACAACTTCAGGATCAGCCGCTCGATCCGGCGCGGATCCTCACCCTCGATCTGAAGGTAGAAGTAGTCGAGGATCGGCGGAAGCGCGCGATCCGGCCCGTGGTTATAGCACTCGCCCCAGCCGGTGATGCCTTCGTCGGTGTCGATGGCGACGATCACCCGGGGCCGGTCGCGGTCGCAGGACATGAAACTTCTGACGCCGGTTATCTTCATGGGAACTACCCTTTGAAACGGGTTTGTGGAACGCCCCGGACGCCAAGGCCGGTCACCGCGAACAGACTGCCCGCCTCGGGCTGGCGGTCCTCCGAGCCGGGCGTCAGGCCTACCCCCAGCGAAGTGACGAACAGGATATCCAGGTCCGCGCCACCGAACATCGGCTTCGACGGTTTCTCGATCGGCATGTCCACGATCATCAGCACCTCACCCTCGGGCGAAATCCGGTAGAGCGCCCAGCCGTCGATCCCGGCCTGCCAGTAGCAGCCCTCCGCATCGACCGTACCGCCGTCGGGCCGGCCCGGCACCGAATGGGTGTCGAAGAACACCTCCGGCGTGCCCGGCGTGCCCGTCAGGCCGTCATAGTCGGAAGCCCAGATCGTGCGAACCTCCTTGTTGCTGTCCGAGAAATACATCCGCGACCCGTCGGGTGAAAAGGCCATGCCATTCGTGGTGTAGATGCCGTCCTTCCAGGGTGTCACCGTCAGGTCCGGGTCCAGCCGATAGAACCGCCCGAGTCTCTCCGGCGTACCACCGTCCTTCATGGTCCCGGCCCAGAAGCGGCCCTGAGCATCGGTTGCGCCGTCATTGAAACGGTTGTCCGGCAAGTGGGCCTCGGGGTCGGCAATCGCGTCGCGCGCGCCCGTAACGGGATCGAAAAACCAGAAGCCGGACTTCGTGGCCAGCACAAGCCCACCGGCCTCGCGCACGGCAAGACAGCCGACCGGCTCGCCGTAATCTATAGTCTCGTTGATCCCCGTCGCCGGGTCATAGCAATGGATCAGGCCGGCGGGAATATCGACCCACCAGAGCACTTGGGCGCGGTCATCCCAGACCGCCCCCTCGCCCACCTTGCTTCGGGTTGACGCAACGCATTCGACGCTCAATTCTGACCTCCCTGGCCGCCTGGATCCGGCTTGTTTCGAGAAACCCTACAAATCCATCACTTATAATACAAGCTGGCAAAATTGATTTGACAGATTTGTCGGCAAGCTGCTAGCGATTTGGCAGAAGCCTGAGAGAGCTTCGCTTTAGGGAGGACATTCCATGTCAAAATTCTGGCGCGTCTCGCGCCCGCTTGTATTCGCGGGTGCTGCCGTGGGCGCCCTGCTCAGCCCGCTGTCGGCCTGGGCATTCCAAGAGGCCCCCATGTTGGCCGAGCGAGTTACCGCGGGGGCCTTGCCTCCGGTCGATGAACGACTGCCGGCCAGCCCGGAAGTCATCACGCCCCTCGACTCTATCGGAACATATGGCGGAACGATCCGCCGCGTTCTCGGCGGTTCGAGCGACCACAACTCGTTTCTCCGGATCGTCGGTCCGCAGGGCCTGACGCGCTGGAAGCCGGACTTCTCGGCCGTGGTGCCGAACGTCGCGGAAAGCTGGGAAGTGAACGAGGCAGGCTCCGAGTTCACCTTCAAGCTGCGTGAAGGCATGAAGTGGTCCGACGGCGCGCCCTTTACCGCCGACGATATCGTCTTCTTCGTCGACGATCTTCTGAACAACCCCGAATTCTACCCGAGCCCGCCATCGCGTTTCGTGGTTGCCGGTGAGACGATGAAGGCCGAGAAGATCGACGATCAGACGGTCAAACTGATCTTCGCGGCTCCCTACGGCACGTTCCTGACCGAGCTTGCCACGCCCCTGGCGCAAGAGCCGGTCATCTGGGCCAAGCACTACTGCCAGCAGTTCCACCCGACCTACAACACGGACGTGCAGGCCATGGTCGACGCGTCCGAAGCCGTTGAGGACTGGCCGAGCCTTTTCCGCCTGAAATGCGGTGAAGTCGAGGCCCCGAACCGCTGGTCGAACGCCGAGCGTCCGACGCTTGATCCCTGGCTGATCACCGGCGACGGCTATACCGCCGGGTCGACCCAGATCATCATGGAGCGCAACCCCTTCTTCTGGCAGGTCGACACCGACGGCAACCAGTTGCCCTACGTCGACACCATCACCTGGAGCGTCGTACAAGACAACCAAGCCCTGCTGCTGGAAGCCGTTGCCGGCAATATCGACATGCAGGCCCGCCGGCTCTCGAGCCCGGCAAACAAGCCCGTGCTCTCCGAGGCGGCAGCGTCCAAGGGCTTCAAGCTCTATGCGTTGACCAACTCGAACTCGAACTCGATGGCGATCCACTTCAACCACACGCACAAGGATCCGGTAATGCGCGAGTTCTTCCGCAACAAGGATGTGCGGATCGCTCTTTCGCTTGCCATCGACCGGGAAGAGATCATCGACATCGTCTACCAGGGCATCGGCGAGCCTTGGCAAATCGGCCCCCGGCCCGAGCATGTTCTCTATAACGAGCAGCTTGGACGGCAGCATGTCGACTACGACCCCGATACCGCCAACGAGATGCTGGACGCGGCAGGCTATGCCGAACGCGACAGCGAAGGCTTCCGACTGTTCCCCGATGGCCGCCGGATCACGTTCAACGTGAACTACACCGGCATCGAGCAGCCCGACTGGGGCGACTCGCTCGAAATCATCAAGGAGCATTGGAAGGATATCGGCATCGACCTGAACTCTTCCTCGGTCGAGCGGTCGATCTACTACAGCCGCGGCGAAGCCAACGAGCATGACTTCATGGTCTGGGGCGCGCCCGGTGGTCTCGACCCGACGCTCGACCCGCGCGATGTGCTGGCCGTGCATCCGCAAGCGTCGTGGTACGCGATCCCATGGACCCGCTGGTATCTGTCGGGCGGCACCGATGGCGAAGAGCCGACCGAGTCGATGAAGACTCGTCTCGCACTCTACGATGCCTTCAAGGCCGAAGCCGACCAGGACAAGGCGCTCGATATCTTCCGCCAGATCCACCAGATGTCGGCGGACGAGTTCGAGATCATCGGTGTCTCGATCGCACCGGACCTCATCGGTGTGGTGAACGTCAATCTGCGGAACGTGCCTGAATCGATGCCGTCGTCCTGGATGTATCCGGACCCGGCACCGACACTTCCCTGGACCTACTACTACGCCAACTGATTGGCGCTCGGGCGCGCGGCCAAATCCGCGCGCCCCACCAAATCGACACAGTCGCAAGGCCGACGTTTATTCCGGCGCCTGACCGAACCCCGGTTTCGAGGCGCCATGGCAGGACCAGACAGACATGCTGCTGCGCTACATTCTCAAGCGAATCTTCTGGATGATCCCGTTTCTCTTCGCGGTTTCGGTGGTATCGTTCCTCCTGATCCAAGCGCCTCCGGGCGATTACCTGACCACGTACATCGCCAAACTCGGCGAATCGAACGAGATCATGGACCAGTCGTCGATCGACAATCTGCGCAAGCGGTTCGGTCTCGATCAGCCTCTTTACGTTCAGTATTTCAAGTGGGTCTTCAATCTGCTCCAGGGCGATTTCGGCATGTCGTTCGAATGGCGCCAGCCGGTCAGCGAACTGGTCTGGGAGCGCATGGGCCTGACCCTTTGCCTGTCGATGGCAACGCTTCTCTTCACCTGGGCGGTCGCCTTTCCGATCGGGGTCTATTCCGCCGTTCGCAAGTACTCGTTCGGCGACTACTTCTTCACGACACTGGGCTTCATCGGCCTGGCCACCCCGAACTTCCTCCTCGCCCTCATCCTGATGTACATCGGCGTGGTCTACTTCGGCACCGACGTAGGCGGGCTCTTCTCCAGCGAATACAAGAACGCCCCATGGTCGGCCGCCAAGGTGTGGGATCTGATCCAGCACCTCTGGCTGCCTGTCATCGTGCTTGGCACAGGAGCCACCGCCAGCCTGATCCGCATCATGCGCGCCAACCTTCTGGACGAGTTGAACCGGCCCTACGTCGACACCGCCCGTGCCAAGGGGATGTCGGAATTCAAGCTGCTGATGAAGTACCCGGTCCGCGTGGCGCTGAACCCTTTTGTATCGACCATCGGCTGGGTGCTTCCGAACCTTGTCTCGGGCGCGGTCGTGACCGCTATCGTCCTGTCCCTGCCGACGGCCGGCCCGCTGATGCTTCAGGCGCTGATGAG
>CAZRNL010000297.1:0-598 GCA_964601395.1 uncultured Silicimonas sp.
AAGGCGCGCTCGTCGGCGTCCGCCTTGGCCACCGCCTTGATCACCGGCATCGTCAGCTTGCGCTCGCGGAAGTCGTCGCCGACGTTCTTGCCGGTCGCCGAGGCATCGCCGCCATAGTCAAGCAGGTCATCGGCGATCTGGAACGCGATTCCCAGCGCGTCGCCATAGGTCCGAAGCGCGTCAACCTGATCCTGCGCAACACCTGCGATCTCGCCGCCCACCTCGCAGGCTGCGGCGAACAGGGCGGCGGTCTTGCCCCGCACGACCTGCAGATAGATCTCCTCGGTCGTCGCGAGGTTGGCTGCGGCGGTCAGTTGCAGCACCTCACCCTCCGCAATCGTGGCGGCGGCGTCCGCCAGGATGCGCAGCACCCGAAGCGATCCGGTGTCTGTCATCAACTGGAACGACCGCGCGAAAAGGTAATCCCCCACCAGCACGGACGACTTGTTGTCCCAGAGAAGGTTCGCCGTCGGCCGCCCGCGTCGCTTTGCGCTTTCGTCCACCACGTCGTCGTGCAGAAGCGTCGCGGTGTGGATGAACTCCACGGTCGCGGCCAGCCGGATATGGTTCTCGCCGTCGTAGCCGCAAAGCCGCGCGG
>CAZRNL010000297.1:608-4255 GCA_964601395.1 uncultured Silicimonas sp.
GTCAGCATGGGGCGCAGACGCTTGCCGCCCGCTTCGACCAGATGCGCCGTCACCTCGGGAATGCGGGGAGCGTGTTTCGAGGCCATCCGCTCGCGGATAAGGCCGTTCACGCGTTCCATGTCTACGGCCAGCGTCGATGCAAGGCGCTCATGCGGTTTTGCCGAAGTGTCGGTATCAAGGCTCATAGCACGCTCGTCAGGTTGCTCGACAAACCCGTCGGTCTGCCCTTTAGTTCGCTTCATGAAAGAGATCGTCCGCACCAATGACCCGACCATCATCGCGTTTGCAACCGCTCTGCTTGAGGGCGAGGATATAGACTGCTTTCAGATGGACGTCCACATGAGCGTCCTCGAAGGGTCGATCGGTATACTGCCGCGGCGGCTGATGGTCCTTGACCAGGATTATGTACGTGCGGCGAGCGTGTTGCGCGACAACGACATCCACGTCGAGGAATGAGTGCCACGACCGAGGACGAGTTCCTTGGCGGCAGGCTCCGTGTTCTGCAGCCTGTGAAAGGCTATCGGGCCGGGATCGACCCGGTTCTTCTCGCCGCCGCGGTGCCGGCGCGTCCGGGTGACAGCGTTCTGGAACTCGGTACCGGAGTCGCAGTCGCGCTGCTTTGCCTGATGACCCGCGTGTCCGGGCTGGCGGTGACCGGAATTGAGCGTCGCCCCGAACTTGCGCGACTTGCCGTCCGGAATGTGGAAGCAAACGGGTTCGATGCCGCGATCATCGACGCCGATCTTGCTGCCTTGCCCGCCCCGATCCGCAAATCCTCTTACGACCACGTGATCGCCAACCCGCCGTTCTTCGACCGGTCGAAGGGCAGCGCCTCGGATGATACGTCGCGCGAAAGTGGCCGCGGGCTCGAGACACCGCTGGCCGACTGGGTCGATGCCGGGGTCCGGCGCCTGAAGCCGGGTGGTCGTCTGAGCATGATCCAGCGCGTCGATTGCCTTCCGGAACTGCTGGGCTGCCTCGATCCGCGCGTCGGCGATATCACTGTTCTGCCCTTCGCGGCGCGGATCGGACGCCCGGCAAAGCTGGTTGTTGTCCAGGCCAGAAAGGGCGCGCGCGGCCCGTTCCGCCTGCTCGCGCCGTTCATCCTTCATTCCGGCCCGGAACATGACGGGGACCGCGATGACTATCTGCCCGAAGCCAGGGCAGTGTTGCGCGAAGGCGCGGCACTTGATGTGGCAAAATTAATGAACAGCTAAGAGTTGTGCGCCTAGCATAAGGCGCTGCCTTTCGTCGCGCGTGACACGAATCAAGTTTCATGCTGCACTGAAGGTGTTCATAGCAAGAGAGGAGTACGACGATGAGTCTGAGTTCGCACCTGCAGGAACTCCGCAAGAAACATGATCATCTCTCGCACGAAGTGGAAGCGGCTCAGCGCAGCCCCGCTATCGACGATCTCCAGATCACCGCGCTCAAGAAACAGAAGCTCAAGCTCAAAGAGGAAATCGAGCGACTCTCCGCATCAGCACACTGAAAAGGTCTCGATGTCCGTGGCCGCCAGTAAGCGGCGGCTCGCGGCGCACAGACTGAACTGCCCGACCATTTCCAGGTTTCGGTAGGCATGTACCCCGACAAGGGTAGCTTTCGAAAGTACCGGATATGCCGGACGGCAAAAGTTCCGGACGGGCAACAGAAAAGGGCCGGTCGTTTGACCCAAGCCCCCTGCCGGATTTGGTGAAGAACCAAGCATGGCCCCGGTGCAACAAGGTTATCGAAAGCCGAACGCCCTCGCAGAAAACTGCGGGGGCTGTTTTGTCATCAGGGATGTCGGCTACGCGGGACCTTTGCTGCCGTTCGCAGCGCAGCGGCGCGATTAGGCCCAATGAACGACTGGTTCGCGGACATCGCGGTCGTTGTGCGACGTGGGCGCAAGATATCGCGCAGCAAGTATCAGTTGATCAGGTCCTGTAGTTGAAGTCGTAGGCCTCGTCGCTCGGACCGTTCTTTCGCAAGAGCATCAGCCGTTCCTGGCCCTCTACCAGATTTGGGATGTGGCCCGCCCGGATCGGCCAGATGACATAGGATTGGGCATCCAGGTCTTCGAACCATTCTTCCCGGCGGTTCAGAAACTGCCCATGGATCGTCTTGTGAACAAAGTGCTCAAAGTCCTCGTAACTTTCCCAAACCGAAAGGGTTGCCAGAGCCACATCAGGTCGCCCAAACAATCGGCCGTAATCATTCTCGGGAATAGCGAGGTCCTCGTTCTTCATCCTCCATACGAAACCCTTCGATCTGTCGGCCACTGCATTGACCCGGTCCGTGTTATCTTCAAACCCAGCAATCCGAGGATCGCCAAAAGGGTGCAGAAGATAGCCCATGTTCATTTGCGCAATGTGGTGCATCTGTCCGTCCATAGAGCCTTACAAGCCGACAGTGCACAGGCGAAACTAGTCGGTCAAGGACGCACGTCCGAAGGCCATTCACGGCCCCAAGCAGACATTCCTCGGAGGTTGATCGCGCATGTGGTGACCCGCGACGATCAACACAAATGGTAAGGGCCGGTCGTTTGACCGGCCCCATGTTTTTCCGGAAGCGGATCGTCTCAGGAGAAGTACTGCGCTCCGTTGGCCGAGATGGTCGAACCATTGATGAAGCCCGATGCATCGGATGCAAGGAACACCACGCAGCGGGCGATTTCCTCGGGTTCGCCCAGACGTCCGGCGGGAATTTGCCCGATGATCGATTCCCGCACCTTCTCGGGCACAGCCATGACCATTTCCGTGGCGATGTAGCCCGGGCAGATCGCGTTGGCGGTAATTCCGGCGCGCGCGCCTTCCTGCGCCAGAGACTTGACGATCCCCAGATCACCCGCCTTTGTCGCGGCATAGTTGACCTGCGCGAACTGGCCTTTCTGGCCGTTGATCGACGAGATCACGATGACCCGGCCGAACTTGCGTTCGCGCATCCCCGGCCAGATCGGATGGACCGTGTTGAAAACGCCGGTGAGGTTCGTGTTGATGACGTCGTTCCACTGCTCCGGCGTCATCTTGTGAAACGGCGCGTCGCGGGTGATGCCCGCGTTGGCGACGACGATATCTATCGGACCCAGATCGGCCTCGACCTTTGCGATACCAGCCTTCGACTCCTCGTAGTCGGCGACGTTCCATTTGTAGGTCTTGATACCGGTTTCTGCCGTGAAGGCCGAAGCCTTCTCGTCATTTCCTGCATAGGTTGCGGCGACTTCGTAGCCTTCCGCTTTCAGTGCCTTGGAAATGGCCTCGCCTATTCCGCGCGACCCTCCGGTGACCAGTGCAACACGGGCCATTCTTTCCTCCCTTAGTGTATGTGGAATAATGTTATTCAGCAAACTTCGGGGACGCAATCATATTGCGTCCCCGTTGCAATTGCTTACGGACGTTCGAGGCACATGGCGACGCCCATGCCACCGCCGATGCACAGAGTGGCAAGACCCTTCTTGGCTCCGCGACGCTTCATCTCGAACAGAAGAGTATTCAGGACGCGGGCACCCGAGGCGCCGATCGGGTGACCGATTGCGATTGCGCCGCCGTTGACGTTCACGATGGAGGGATCCCAGCCCATGTCCTTGTTCACGGCGCAGGCCTGGGCGGCGAAGGCCTCGTTCGCCTCGACCAGATCGAGGTCGGCCGCCTTCCACCCCGCCTTGTCCA
>CAZRNL010000298.1:0-2888 GCA_964601395.1 uncultured Silicimonas sp.
CTGCGCACCGCGGTCCTCAAGGACGAAAAGCTCTATGTGCAGGCCGGTGGCGGCATCGTCTGGGACAGCGATCCCGATGCCGAATGGCAGGAAACCGTAAACAAGTCGCGGGCGCTCAGGGCAGCAGCCGCGGAGGCCGGCCGGTTCACGCGGGATGGCAATCGGTGATCCCAAGGCCGCCATGCGCAATGGGTCGGTCAAAGCACTCGCCAAGACGCTCGGGGCTCTGTAGCGTCTGCTGTCATGGAAATCGAACGCATCAAACTGGATTCCGACACGGCAGGCCAGGACTTCGTTCTGCCGGTGTTCCGATTTGATGGAACCGGCGATGGCCCCGCTGTCTACATGCAAGCGGCGATCCATGCCCATGAGATGCCCGGAGTTGTAGCCCTTACCCGGCTGATCCCGATGCTTCGGGACGCCGAAGCCGCAGGCCGCATCGCGGGCAAAATCACGCTGGTGCCGCACGCCAATCCGGTTGGCCTGGCCCAATCGGTGTTCGGGGAAACGCTCGGCCGTTTCGATGTCAACGAGCGCATCAATTTCAATCGCTCCTTTCCCTCGCAGACGCCGGAGATGCTCACGGGAAAACCTGCGTCCGAGCGGCTGAAGTCGATCCTGCTGGAGCTTGCGCAGCAAGCGCAGATCGTGCTCGACCTGCACTGCGACGACCAGGGACCGGTTTATCTTTACGTCGCCGAACAACAACTCGACGAAGGCCTCCGCCTTGCGGCCGCGATGCAGGCAGCGGTCATCCTGACGGATGCACGGGACGAGCCTGTCTCATTCGACCTCGCCATCGGGGGGCTATGGGAGAAGCAGGGGCGCGGCAACGAAGGACGGTTCGCCGCCACTGTCGAGTTGCGCGGCATGATGGATGTGACGCACGAGTTTGCCGAGACCGACGCGGCCGGGCTTTATCGCTATCTGGTGGAGATCGGAACGGTCAGGGACACGCTCCCCGAACTTCAGTCGGCTGATCCGGTCATCGGCGACGTGGATGCGGCCGAGCTGATCCCGACCCCTGTCCCCGGCGCTCTGCTCTACGATGTCGAGGTCGGCGACTGGGTGTCGGAAGGCCAGAGGGTTGCGGTTGTCGTCACGCACGCCGGAAGCGAAAGCCATGAAGTTCTGGCACCCTTCGACGGTCTGGTCATGACACGCCGCGACCGTCGACTCGCCCGCAGGGGCGACAATGTCGTCAAGATCCTGCGTCACCCGAAAAAGTGACCGTCATTTCCGCCGTCAACGCGTGACGGGGAACGGCCTCTCGAACCAGTGCTCCTCCAGGTTCGCGCCTTCTCCAATCCGATCGACCACGGCGAAAAGCCCGGGCGCGTGCAAGGGCGTCAAGACCCCGTGCCAGGTGCCCCGATGGAAGTTGATCGCTTGCCCCGGTGCGGTCTCGAAGGCCAGCGGCGTTCCGGGCATGCCGCCCGCGTCAGGGGCCACGATCACCAGAAACGGATCCAGCGACATCGGCACGAAGCACTGCGAGCCCTCGGGATGCCGTTCGACCATCTCCAGCGTCATCGGCAAGTCCCTCGGTTCCGCGCTGAAAAGACTGACGCCCGCCCGTCCATCCCCGAAATCCAGCCGCGCCCGGTCATGATACCGCCCGCAAAGACCTTGGTTGATCATCCGGTCTGGATCACCCGCGCATTCCAGGAGATCGCCGAACGGAGCGAACGCCTCGGCCGAGATCGGACGGATCAGGATATCGCTCATCCCAGCTTCTCGATCAGCCGCAACTCGGCGATCCGCTCGACCTGGCGGCAGGCCTCGGCCAGTTCCGCGTCATGGTCGTTGCCGACGCGCCACTTGAACGCCTCGAGGATCGTCGCCTTGGTGTTGTCCCGGACCGCGATGATGAAGGGAAAGCCGAACTTCGCGGTATAGGCGTCGTTGAGGCGGGTGAAGTCGGCGCGCTCCGCGTCGGTCAGCGCATCGAGACCCGCCGAGGCCTGCTCCGCGGTCGATTCCGCCGTCAGCCGCTTGGCCATTGCCAGCTTGCCCGCAAGGTCCGGGTGTGCGGCCAGAACGCCGAGCCGCTCCTCCTCCGAAGCCGTGCGGAACGCGCGGCAGAGGGCCGAATGCACACCGGTCGCCGTGTCGTGGGTCGGTCCCAGTTCCAGCGCCCAGGCGCGTTCGGCGACCCATGGCGAATGCTCGAAGATGCCGCCGAACGCCTCGACGAAGCGGTCCTTCGTCATCTCCGATGGCCGCTCGCCATCCGGCGCGGGATGCGTCCTGACCCAATGCTAGGCGATCTCTTCCCGCGTCGCGAACCAGACGCCTTCATGCGCCGCCATGTGGTCCAGCGCTCGCTTCAGCGCGAGCGCGCGGCCAGGGCGACCGGCCAGCCGGCAATGCAGCCCGATCGACAGCATCCGCCCGCCCTCGGCATAAAGCATGTCGAAGCTGTCCTTGAGATAGCTCTCGAATTCGTCCGGCGCGCCGAACCCGGCGGCAACCGCGAAACGCATGTCGTTGGCGTCGAGCGTATAGGGGACGATCAACTGGTTCCGGTCGCCGAACCGCGACCAGTAGGGCACGTCGTCGGCATAGGTATCTGCCACATAGGCGAACCCCCCCTCTTCGGCCGCCAACCGCACCGTGTTGACCGAGCAGCGTCCGGTGTACCAGCCGCGCGGCCGTTCGCCCACGACCTCGGTATGAAGCCGGATGGCCTCGGCCATGTCGGCCCGCTCGACCTCCTCGGAGGCGTCCTTGTACTCGATCCACTTCAGACCGTGCGAGGCAATCTCCCACCCGGCATCCTTCATCGCGGCCACCTGTTCCGGCGCACGCGCCAGGGCCGTCGCCACGCCGTAGACGGTCACGGCGGTGTCCTTCAACATGCGGTGAAGCCGCCAGAACCCGGCGCG
>CAZRNL010000298.1:2898-4253 GCA_964601395.1 uncultured Silicimonas sp.
CAGGAACGCTTCCGACGCCGCGTCCCCGTGCAGGATGTTGTTCTCGCCGCCCTCTTCGTAGTTCAAGACGATCTGGATGGCGATCCGTGCCCCGTTTGGCCAGGGGGCCTCGGGAGGGTTCGCCCCGTAGCCGGTCATGTCGCGGGGATAACGGTTCATTGCCTTGATCCTTCGAAGAACACACGTCGCGCCGCGAAAAACGCGGCCCGCGGGAACTATCCTGCGGGCCGCGCCGGGCTTCAAGCCTTGTCGGCCAGCGACCCTGTCCCGTGACCCGACATGCCGCCCGAAACCTCTTCGGTCGATTCTCCCGCCAGTTCGACGGGCAGGATCAGGTTCAACACGATCGCGATCAGCGCCGCCGGAAGGATGCCGGACGCGCCAAGGATGGACAGCGACTCCGGCAGGTGCTGAAGCGCATGCGCCGAGCCGGGAGCGGTGTTCAGCACTTCCAGCTGCAACCCGAGCCCGACCGACAAGGCAACTGCGAAGATCACCATGTTGCGCCGGTTCCAGACCACGTCCGACAACATCGAGATACCCGCCGCGACGACCATCCCGAACATCACGATCACGCCACCACCCAGCACCTCGATCGGAATGGTGCGGATCACGCCCCCGACCTTGGGAATCAGTCCGCAGACGATCAGGAAAATCGCGCCGATGGTGACGACATGCCGGCTCATCACGCCCGTCATCGCGATCAGCCCGACGTTCTGGCTGAACGAGGTGTTGGGCAGACCCCCGAAAATGCCCGCGAACGCAGTGCCGATACCGTCGGCATAGGTCGCGCCCTGGATTTCCTTGTCTGTCGCCTCGCGACCGGCACCGCCCTTGGCGATCCCGCTCACGTCACCAACCGTCTCGACAGCCGAGACGAAGGCCATCAGGCAGAAACCGATCACGGCGGCCACCGAGAACTCGAAGCCGTACTTGAAGGGCTGCGGCAGCGCGAAGGCGGCGGCGTTGTTCCACGACCCGGCGATGGACTCGAAAGGCAGCTTGCCGATGGCGATGCAGTAGAAATACCCCACGATGATGCCGATCAGCACCGCCGAGATCGCCAGCATTCCGCGTGCGTAGAACTTGAGGCCCAGCGTCACGAACACGACGACCAGCGCCGCTGACCAACTGAGAAGTGACCCGTAGGCGGCCGATCCGCTTGCTTTTGCCGGCACGCCGCCGGCGGCATACTCGATACCGACCTTGACCAGGGCCAGGCCGATCATCATGACGACCAGTCCGGTTACCAGTGGCGGCAGCGCGAAGCGGATGCGCCCGATCACCGTGCCCAGAAGCGCGTGGAACAGGCCGCCCAGCAAGACGCCTCCGAAGAGTGCCGCCAGCCCGTCCAC
>CAZRNL010000299.1:0-4248 GCA_964601395.1 uncultured Silicimonas sp.
GATCATCACTGCGGCAAGTTGCACGACAAACTGCCTCGCCCCGGTGGTGAAGGTGTTGCACGAAGAGATCGGCATCCGGCACGGTTCGATCACCACGATCCATGACGTCACCAACACACAGACAATCGTCGACAAGCCGCACAAGGACGCGCGCCGTGCCCGATCGGCGCTGAACTCGCTGGTTCCGACCTCGACCGGATCAGCCACCGCGATCACGCTTATCTATCCCGAGTTAAAGGGCCGGCTGAACGGGCTGGCGGTCCGCGTGCCGTTACTGAACGCCTCGCTGACGGACTGCGTGTTCGAGATGGAGCGCGAGACGACCGCCGAAGAGGTCAACGCGCTTTTCGCCAGGTGGGCGGAAGGGCCGCTGAAGGGAATCCTCGGCTACGAGGAGCGCCCGCTGGTCTCGGCCGACTACCTCAACGACCCCAGGTCCGCGATCGTTGACGCAGGCTCGACGATGGTAGTGGGCGGCACGCAGGTGAAGGTCTACGCTTGGTATGACAACGAATGGGGCTATGCCTGCCGCCTGGGCGATATCGCGCGGATGGTCGCGGGACGGATGTCTTGAGCCGGGAAAGCGGGCTGAACGCCTATATCGCGGTCACCGCCGCCTATTGGGCCTTCATGCTGACCGATGGCGCGCTGCGGATGCTGGTGCTTCTGCATTTTCATACGCTGGGCTTCTCGCCCGTGCAGTTGGCCTACCTGTTCCTGCTCTACGAGGTGATGGGCATTGTCACCAACCTTTCCGCCGGATGGCTGGCGCTTCGCTTCGGGCTGACCTCGACGCTCTACGCCGGGCTGACGCTTCAGATCGCGGCACTGTTGGCATTGGCGGCGCTGGACCCGGACTGGCCGCTGGCCGCGTCGGTCGCATACGTGATGGTCGTGCAGGGACTGTCGGGCGTGGCCAAGGATCTGGCCAAGATGTCGTCGAAAAGTGCGGTCAAGCTTCTGGCCCCCACCACCGATGGAGCGCTGTTCCGCTGGGTGGCGCTGCTGACGGGATCGAAGAATGCGGTCAAGGGGCTTGGTTTCTTCGTTGGGGCGACGCTGCTCGGGATACTCGGTTTCCGCCCCTCGGTCATCGCGATGGCGGCGATCCTTGCGGTGATCCTTGCCGCCGTGGCGCTGTTCATGCCCGCAGGCCTGCCCGCCGGAAGGAAAGGCACCGGCATCCGGGCTGTGATCCCGCGCGACCCCGACATCAGGGCGCTTTCACTGGCGCGCATGTTCCTGTTCGGAGCTCGCGACACCTGGTTCGTCGTGGGCATCCCGATCTTCTTCTACGGCGTTCTCTCGGACGGAACGCCCGAGGGCGCGCGAAAAGCGTTCTTCCTGATCGGCACCTTCATGGCGCTCTGGATCATCGTCTATGGCGCGGTGCAGGCCAGCGCGCCGCGACTGCTGGCCCGCCAGACCGGAACGCTGCCCCCTACCGTCGCCGCCGCGCGCGCATGGGTCGGGATTCTGGCACTGGTGCCTGCGGTTCTGGCGCTTGCCGCGTTCTTTTCAGTGCCGGGGCTGACCGGGGTGGTTGTTTTGGGGTTGCTATTGTTCGGCGGCGTCTTCGCGCTGAACTCGGCCCTTCATTCATACCTGATCCTGGAGTTTTCGAAGGACGAGCGGGTGACGCTGGATGTGGGCTTCTACTACATGGCGAATGCCGCCGGCCGGCTGCTCGGCACGCTTCTGTCCGGACTGAGCTATCAGGTGGGCGGGATCGCCGCTTGTCTCGGGATGGCCGCGCTGATGGCGGCGGCAAGCTGGCTGGCGGCGGGCAGGCTTGTCGTCCGCCACCCGAAAGCCGCCTGAAATCGGCTGCAGGAAATCGGAACCTACGTTTGGTGCGCGCATTGTGCCTATGAACGGATCAAGGAACATTCCGATGAAGTGGCAGCAGATCTCGCACTATTGGCCCGCCTACGCCGACGCGGCGAAAGCACGTTGGCCCGAACTCGACCTGGAGGAGTTCATCGCTCTCGATGGCAACCGCGCCGCATTCAATGCCTACCTTGGGCAAACGTTCGGACTGACCCCGCGCGAGGCGGAAGAACAGATCGAGGATTGGATCCGGGGGCCGATGCCTCTGGATGCGGTAGCTTCACCCTTCCGTGACCAGGCATCGATCAGCGAAAGCGCAGGGCACATCCCGGACGGCGAAGATGTCTATTCGGAAGACGGCGACTTCGGCGACGACCGGCTGGCCGAGCCTCCCGTGGGACGGACCTCCTCTCGTTAGGCATTGATTAAATTCAACCTGACAGTCTGGCCCGGCATGAACCAAGGGAGAATCTCTTAATTACATGGCGCAATGTTCAACGCGACTGGCCGGGTTTCGTCTGGTTCGCTGCGCAGGAAGTACCGTCGCTCGATTTCGACGCGGCGGTGCAGACAAATGCCGATCAGGCGGCGTTCACCGCAACGCTGGCGCGCAGGGCCGATCTGACGCTGTCCGAAGCGCGCGAGGTTATCGTCTGGCGACTGATGCCAGCGTTCTTCGGAATGGTGCGGACCATCGCGAAGGAGTGACCGCTGTCCGCGACTTGCAACCCCTGATCGCAGGCCCTAGTCGGGTCCCATGCTGTCCATTGACGATCGCCGTGGGAAATTCGCTGTCCCGACCCCGTTCAACCTGGCCGGATACGTGCTCTGGTCGAATGATGCTGCCCCCGACAAGATCGCCCTGACGATCCTCAAGGCGGCAGGATCCGAGCGCTGGAGCTATGGCCGGTTGCGCGATGCCGTCCTGACGACAGCGGCTGGTCTGCTTTCCAGCGGGTTGGCTCCAGGTGATCGGCTGCTCCTTCGACTTGGCAACAGCGCCGATTTTCCACTGGCGTTCCTCGGCTCGGTTGCCGCAGGGATCGTGCCGGTTCCGACATCGGCCGCACTGACAGGTGCCGAGATCGACCGTATCGCCGAGATTCTTGCACCTCGGGCCGTGCTGGCCGCGGAAGGTATCGCCTTGCCCCACGGCATTCCCGCCTTCAAGATGGCCGACGTGCCGAAGAACGCCGCTCTGGCGGAGTGTCGGCCTGCGCACCCCGAGGATCCCGCTTATGTCGTGTTCACTTCCGGCACCTCGGGCGCACCACTGGGCGTCGTCCACGCGCACCGCGCCATTCTGGCCCGGCGCTTCATGTTCGACGGCTGGTACGGGCTTGAACCCGGCGACCGGCTCCTGCATGCGGGTGCGTTCAACTGGACATATACTCTTGGAACAGGGCTACTCGATCCTTGGACGATCGGCGCATCCGCGCTGATCCTGGATGAAAGCGTCCCGTCCGAACTTGTGCCACTGCTCGCACGCCGACATGAGGCGACGATCTTGGCGGGCGCCCCCGGCATCTTCCGCCGTTTCCTCCGCGAGGGGACGCCAGAGTTGCCGAAGCTCCGCCACGGTCTGTCGGCGGGTGAAAAGCTGCCAGCGTCGCTTCGGAGCCGTTGGAGGGACGCAACGGGCACCGATCTGCACGAGGCTTTCGGGCAGTCGGAGTGCTCCACGTTCATCTCGGGCGCTCCGCAACGCCCCGCTCCGGACGGCACTTTGGGCTTTGTCCAGGACGGCCGCGCCGTGGCGATCCTCGGCACCAACGGACCGTTGGCTCGTGGCGAGACAGGCGAAATCGCCGTTCACCGATCCGACCCCGGTCTGATGCTGAGATACCTTGGCGAAGGAGCGCCGCACACCAACGGCGAATGGTTCACTACCGGTGACATGGGCGTCATGCGCGAAGACGGCGCGATCTTCTATGTCGGGCGCATCGACGACGTTCTGACGGCCGGCGGTTTCCGCCTGTCGCCGATCGAGATCGAGGACGCCATGCACTCCTGCCCCGGCATTCTTGACGCCGCCGCCGTCGATCACCGTCTGACCCCCGAGACGACCGTGGTGGCGCTGCACTACGCCGCCGCCGAGCCTATTCCCGACGGTGTCCTGGCAGCCCACGCCGCCGAACGCCTGGCGCATCACAAACAACCGAGGGTCTTCGTCCACCACGCCTCACTTCCCCGTAACAGTAACGGAAAGCTCTTGCGTCGGCGGCTCCGGCTTGCGAACGAGGCGCCATCATGATCACGCTCGACATCCTTTCGGACCCGATTTGCCCGTGGTGCTATATCGGCAAGGCCAACCTTGACCGCGCACTCGAAGCCCGTCCCGACCATCCGCTGGCGATCCAGTGGCATCCGTTCCAGCTGAACCCCGATATGCCCGCAGGCGGTATGGACCGGCGCGCC
>CAZRNL010000300.1:0-4247 GCA_964601395.1 uncultured Silicimonas sp.
CTGATGGAGCGGTTCGGGGTGGGACGGTCGGCGCTGCGAGAAGCCTTGCTTGCCCTGCAACAAAAAGGGCTTGTTTCGACGACGAACGGAGAACGTTCGCGTATCTCTCGCCCTGACGCAGCACGTCTGATCGAGGCGCTGTCGGGTGCAGCAAGTGTTGTTCTTGCGACCAACAAGGGTGTGATGGAGTTCCAGGATGCTCGCATCTTCCAGGAAGCCGCGATCGCACGCGAGGTTGCTCGGATGGCGACACGAGAGGACATTGACCGGATCGAGGCCGCCTTGACGGAAAACAAGAACGCAATTCCCGATCCCGCATGTTTCGAAAAGACCGATGTCGCCTTTCATCTGGAGATCGCAAGGACGTTGGGAAATCCGCTTATTGCGGGGCTGCACGAAGCCCTGACAGGCTGGTTATCCGAACAACGCAGCGTAGCCTTGACCAACAAAGGCACGATGCAACGCTCCTATGACTTCCACGAGCAGATTTTCGCGGCGATCAGGGATCGGAACATGGATGCGGCCGAAAGCAAGATGCGAGAGCACCTCGTGGAGATAAAGGGCCTCTACTGGAAGGCTCGCTCGTCGGTCAACTGACCGAGATGCCGGTTACGGAAAGCCAACTGGCTTTCGTTCGATCTGGCTTGCGTCCGCGATTGCGTCTGTGAGTTTCGACATCAGCAGAGCTGCATCCGAACCGAGGCCAATCATCCGGAAACCGGAGGCAATCTTCAGGCGAGCCTCCGCTCCGCCGCGGGCAACGATCCCGCTGGAGATGCTCCGCTCCGCAGCCGCGCTCCTGACGGCCTCAATGCGCTCTTCGCAATCTCCGCCAAACCAGGAACCGAGATGGCCAAGACTTGCTGAGAGGTCAGCGGGGCCAAAGAAAATCGCGTCGATTCCTTGAACCGCGAGAATGCTTTCGATGTTTTCGGTCGCTTCTCTCGTCTCGATGATTGGAATTGCCAAGATCTCCGCATTGGCACGCGAAAGGTATTCGGGAACACCTATGCCCCAACCGATGGTTCGATCACCCCCTACTCCGCGTATCCCTTCGGGTGGATACTTACAATGCCGCAGCACGTTTTCTACGTCCTCGGCGGTACGTACATTGGGGATCAATATGCCGTGCACCCCGAGATCCAAAACACGTTTGATCTTCTCCTGCTCAAGCGTCGGAACCCTCGCCAGAACTGCGACGTCAAACCCCTTCGCAGCACGCAGATGGTTGACGACATCCTGAAGACTTAGGCTGCCGTGTTCGAGATCAATGACCAGCCAATCGACACCGATTTCGACCGCAATCTCCACGACGGAAGGGTCGCTCATCGTGACCCAAAGCCCGAAGCTGGGCTCGTTCGCAGCCAGCTTGGGGCGGAGTGGATTCCGGAAGGGATCACGAAATGACATTTGGGGCTTCCTTCTCGATCTCAGATAGGCTCGATATTGACTTCGACGCCTAGGTTTCTGGCGGCGTCAATGAGTTGCCCCATAGTTTCTGGGTCGATTGGCAGACCATTTGCCTGCCTTTCTTCAAAGACCCTGCGCTCGATATCTCCGGGGAACAAAACTGGCCGATCCGGAGACTGAGGAGGTGACCCTTTGACCCACGTCTCCAGACCCGTCACGGCCTCTGAATAATCTTCAATGTCGCCAAAGACTTCAGGATCAATTGCGATACTGAAGAGATTGTTTACAAGCCTGTCCGCATCGTTGCTACCAGGGTTGCTGCATCCCGATCCCGTCAGCGCCCCCGCGAGCAACTCGCAAAAGACTGATATTCCGTAGCCCTTGTGCCCTGCAAAAGGAAGAATGGCGCCTGGCGGGTTCGCATAGAAGGCCTTGGCTTCCCTCGTTGGGTTGCCAACACCATCAAGCACCGCACCCTCCGGCAGCGCCTCGCCTTTGTTATACGCCATCTGCACCTTACCCTCGGCAATTACAGAGGTCGCGAAGTCGAGAATGATGGGGGCACCCGAACCACGCGGCGCACCAGCAGCAATCGGGTTGGCTGACAGTCGTCGGTCGCTGCCACCATGCGGCGCGACGAGAATACCAAACCCAGTAGTATTCACATAGTGAACAGACACCAGACGATGTTCTGCCAGCATCTCCGCCCACTTCCCGATCCGTCCAAGGTGAGCACAGTTTCGGATTGCAAGACAAGCGATTCCAAATTCCTTGCTCCGGTCCGCAAGCATGCGCATTGCCTCCAGGCCAATGACCTGCCCATACCCCATTCCTCCGTCAACGACTTGTACCGTACCACGGTCCAGTACAAGCTTGGCATGTCGGTTCTGCCGTATGAACCCTTTCTTCAACCAGCCAATATACTTCGCAGCCCGCATCACTCCATGGGAATCGTGGCCCATCAGACTGGCTTCTACGAGATGATCTGCGACAATCGCAGCTTCCGTGGCCGATGACCCTGAGGCTTCAAACACATCCCTGACAAGCCGTCCGATGTGTTCCGGGTGGAAATGGTTCATTCTTGTCTTTTCTCCTCGAGTGCTCTCCCTCCAACTGGAAGCAGTGTCCATGACAATGCTTAGATCGTCGCCGGAGTCTTGCATCGATGTGCAACATACATGCGCCAATTCGCCTTTTGTCACCGTTTTCTTGGTGTGTCGGCTCTCCGACGGGGCGATGTGGTCCTATTTCACAGTATCAGTAGCAAATAACGGCACCTAGCTGTCAGATCCCGTGTAATTGTATGGTCGCTTCTTGAAGAGCTGCGGCTTCAGTTAGTGCCATCCCTTGACCACGTCGCCTTCGCGCAGCATCGGGACCAGCTGAGTGTCGATGTAGAGGCCGAACATCTCGGCGTTCATCGCGCCGTCGATGACCCAAGGGGCGTCCAGGCGGTCATGGCGCAGGGCCGCGACGAAGGTTTGGGTGCGCCAATGGCCGAACGGCACGTGGTCTACGAGGCGTTGGCCGCAAGGCGCCCAGCCCGTCGTCTTGGCCATGCTGGTCTTGACCGAGGTCTCGTCGATGAACGCCAGTCTTTCCAGATCCTGGCCATGAAGGGCTGACGTTTTGCAATCCATATGCGTCGCAGGTCAGCCACATCCCTGCGCTTCTGTTCAAGCGCTTGAAGGTCTTTTTTTGTGTGTGTGTCAGCCCGAGGCTGCCAAGAACCCGCCAGACCGTGCCACGGTGGACGTCAATACCATGCGTCTCCGACAGTTCCCTGGCCAATTCGGTGAGCGTGATCCCCCCCTTGGCAGCGACGCGGGCCTCGATCCAGTCGGTTAACGGCAAGCTTGCGGGCGACGGCGAAGCGCCTGTCGCGAGCTGGGCCGTGCTTGGTACGACATAGATTTCGGTTGGTCGTGCTTCAGCGTCGATCTTTTCTGCGGAGATTCCGACATACTCCTGAGCGGGCGGATTCAGGTGCTCAGTCACTCCTCGCTGCTCGCGAACACTCGCAGACCGAGTTTCAGATGCTTTCGCATCTCTATGAAGGACTTCGGCCCCTCTTGCTTCCACTGTGCTTCCACGGGTGGTGGAAACGCAAACGCCGCCCCGAAGGGCGGCGCGTAAGCGTTTGATAACGCGAAGAGATTTGGTTGCGGGGGTAGGATTTGAACCTACGACCTTCAGGTTATGAGCCTGACGAGCTACCGGGCTGCTCCACCCCGCGCCAACGGGTGTCATCTATCTGTCATCACCGCGGGCTGCAAGGGCTGGAGAGCATAAAAGATCCAGTTTCTCCGAACTAGGCAACGACCATTCGTGCTTCGTGTGCCCTGTCCCGAAATGCGGCATCGATGACGGCCTGCAGACGGGTCGCGGTAGCGAAATCCGGCTTCATCTGGGTACCGGTGCGCACCGCCTCCGCGAAGCAGTGATAGTTCGTCTTGACCGGAGACACCGCCACCTCGCGCCAGGTGGCGGTTGGAAGGTCCGGGCCCGCGCAAAGCCTGAGCGTCCCCAGCGTGCCGGCATTCGTCAGCTCCAGTCCACCCTTCGTGCCGAAGATTCGAAGCGACAGATCGTTCAGATGACCGGGTGCGAAGCGGGTGGCGTGGATGACACCTGTCGCGCCGCATTCCAGTTGGACGGTCATCGTCATGCTGTCGTTGGCATCAAGCAGATAGTCCCCGATCCGATTGTCAGGCGCCTTGTCGAAGGTCTTCAGTTGCGACGTGATAGAGTGAATGGGACTGCCCGCCGCGAAGGTTGCGAAGTCGAAGATATGTATGCCGATATCGCCCAGAACGCCGGTCGAGCCATGACGCTCG
>CAZRNL010000301.1:0-2611 GCA_964601395.1 uncultured Silicimonas sp.
GGACCGAAGAACTTGATGCCGTTGTCCTCGTGCGGGTTGTGGCTGGCCGAGATCATCACTCCCACGTCGGCGCGCATCGACCGCACCAGAAGCCCGACCGCTGGCGTGGGCACCGGACCAAGCAGCAGGACGTTCATCCCCGTCGAGGTGAACCCCGCCGTCAGCGCATTCTCGAACATGTAGCCCGACAGTCGAGTATCCTTGCCGATGACCACCCTGTGCGCCGGCGAACCGTCACGCCTGAAATAACGCCCGGCGGCGGCCCCGAGCTTCAGGACTGTCTCGGCCGTCATCGGATAGGTGTTGGCCCGGCCCCTGACGCCGTCCGTTCCGAATAATGTGCGGGTCATGTGCCTGCCTGGTTCTGTTTGCCTCGAACGCGTTCTAGCACGCGCCGGTCGAAACGGCATCAAGAATGAAAAGGCGGCCCGCAGGCCGCCGGTTGCTGTTCTGGAGATGTCAGCGCGCCGCGAAACGGTCCGGTTCGCGATAGAAGTGATGATAACCGATCGACGCAGTCCTCGGGAAAACCCGCGACCAGCGCGGTTTCACCGCTTTCGTGTGGTAATGCGTCGCGCCTTTCGTCAACTGCCGCGGAGCACCGTCCAGCATCATCCGTGCGACCTTGCCCACCAGATCACGCGCAGGCTTTTCGTTCATCACTTCGGGACGGCCGTCGCAGGTGTAGGTGAACTGGCAGCGATAACGTTCGCCCGTACCCTGATTGATCACATCGCAGACGGACGAGGGGTAGCGCGGATCTTCGACGCGGTTCAGGATGACTTCTGCGACCCCGAATATTCCTTGCAGGGTTTCGCCACGCGCCTCGAAATAGAGGGCCTCGGACAGGCAGGACCATTCCTTGCCGCCTTGCGCCGAGGGCATGGCGTCAAACGTCGAGCGACTATAGAGATCCGCTTTGGTCGACGTCGTCCGCTTGGCCTTTGGAGCCTCGATCAGACGCGACATGGAGCCCTGGCGGAAAGTGTTCAGCGTTCTGTTCTCCGCACCCACGAGCGCGGAAAGTCGATGGTCGAATGCGACCGTCGGGTTGTTTGAGGAACTGAGCGTCACTTCTGCCGCGGCAGACCATGAGAAGGTCAAAGCGGCAATAACGCCCAGGCCCTTCAAAACGGGTTTGATCATTTTGCCCCCCCCAGCGAGAGATACATTCACCGAAGGGCACCCAAACACCCTCCGACCGTAAAAAGCCTCTAGGCGCGATACCGAAGCTAAACGGGAAGGTCCACCCTCACCCGCGCGACAAACTGTGCATAACTGTGGGAGAATTCGGCGGAATCTTGCCTACATCTTGTGCATTCTGACAATGGTCAGCAAGAATCCGCGACTTTTTCGGCCCGGTCCCGGATCGCAAGGTGGGCCGCCGCCAGCCGTGCGGCCGGCACGCGGAACGGCGAACAGCTGACATAGTCGAAACCGGCAGCTCTGCAGAAGGCAATTGAATCCGGATCTCCGCCATGTTCGCCGCAAATCGAAAGCGTCAGATCCGGCCGTGTCGACCGCCCCCGCTCGGCGCCCAGACGCAGCAATTCGCCCACGCCTTCGATGTCCAGCCGGTGGAACGGATCCTCCGGGAAGACACCTTGCTGGACATAAGCGCCCATGAAACGCCCCGCGTCATCGCGGGACATCCCGTAGGTCATTTGCGTCAGGTCGTTGGTTCCGAATGACAGGAACGACAAATGCTGCGCGATCTCGTTCGCCCTCAGCGCAGCGCGCGGAGTTTCGACCATCACACCTAGCCGATAATCGAAACTCTTGCCCGTTTCGCTGCGAACCTTGCTCGCGACGGCTTCGATCCGGGCCTTGACCAGTTCCACCTCACGCCGGGCAGAGACAAGCGGCAGCATGATCTCGGGCACGACGCTGCCGCCCTTGTCGGCCACCGCTATCGTGGCCAGGAAGATCGCGCGCACCTGCGCGTCATAAATCTCGGGGATTGTCACGCCAAGCCGCACGCCGCGCATCCCCAGCATCGGATTGAATTCACTCAGCGCATCGACGCGTCGCGTGACTTTCGACACCGACAGGTTCATCGCATCCGCCATGTCGCGCAAACCTTCGCGGGTCGATGGCAGGAATTCGTGCAGCGGCGGGTCGAAAAGACGGATGCATACCGGCAGCCCTGCCATGATCGTGAACAGTTCGATGAAGTCGCCGACCTGCATCGGGATCAACCGCTCGAGCGAAGCCGCGCGGCCCTCGCTGGTCTCGGCGAAGATCATCTCGCGCATCACCATCATGCGGTCTTCTTCGAAGAACATGTGCTCGGTTCGGCAAAGACCTATGCCTTCCGCCTCGAAATTTCGCGCCACCTGCGCTTCGGTCGGAGTGTCGGCATTGGCCCGGACACCGATATCGCGCGCCTCGTCCGCCCAGCCCAGAAGCGTGCGGAACGCTTCGTCCAGCGCCGGTTCAAGAAGCCGCACGGCTCCCGAAAGAAGCGTGCCGCTGGTGCCGTCGATGGTTGCGATATCGCCCTCGTTCAGAACCCGCCCGTCCGGGAAGGTCAGCGTGTTCGTCTTGCGGTTCAGCCCGATCTCGGAGGCGCCCACCAGCGTCGCCTTGACATGGGCCGGGGAATTGCCTT
>CAZRNL010000301.1:2621-4238 GCA_964601395.1 uncultured Silicimonas sp.
CCGGGCAGACCCAGACCGCGCGCGATCACCGCCGCATGGCTGGTCATCCCGCCACGTTCGGTCAGAACGCCCTCGGCGACATGCATGCCCCGGATATCCTCAGGGGACGTCTCGCGCCGGACCAGGATATAGGCTTCGCCTCGCGCCGCGCTCGCCTGGGCCGCAGCGGAGGTAAACACCAGTCGTCCTGTCGCGGCACCCGGGCTGGCGGCCACGCCCCGCGCCAGAATGTCACGCGGCGCGTCAGGATCGACCTGACGGTGCAAAAGGTCCGACAGACCGCCGGGCGGTATCCGAAGGACAGCGTCGTCAGGCTCGATCACTCCGTCCTGCGCAAGTGCGACCGCAATTCGAACCGATGCGCGCGATGTCCGTTGCACCCGAACGGCGTCGAGAACGCTCAGGCAACCGCCGTCCAGCGTGAACTCGATCTGCATTTCCTCGCGCAACCGCTGCCGGCAGATGGTTCCGAATTCCACAAGCTTGTCGAAGGCTTCAGGGCAGAGCTCTTCCAGCGACAACCCCCGCTTGTCGCGCGTCATGTAGACCGCGCTTTCCGCGCCAAGTGCCTCGCGCCCCTGGCTTTGGCTGAGGTAGCGACCGGTGATCTGGTAGGCGCCCGTCTCGGACGAGACGAACTGTATCACCCCCGAGCCGGACTCGGGCTGTCCGAGCCCCGGAGCCATTCGCTGCACCACCAGCCCCAGCCCCGCCTCGGCCGGAGCACCACGCGCCTGTCGCAGAAGGCGCGCCGAGGTGCCTTCCCACATCCGCGCCATCGACTTCAGGACATCGGCCAGCTGCCGCGCGGGATCCTGCGGGAACGGCTCGTCGGTTTCTTCCTCGTAGGCGTCCAGCATCCGCCCCAGCATGTCCTGCGACGGCCGGTCGGCGTCCTCGAACAGATCGGGGTCCAGATGGGCCACGTGCGTCGAGTATGTCTGGATGAACCGCCCGTAAAGCTGGTCGGCGGCCTCATGGCCCAGCCGGTTGGCCAGTTCCGCATGACGCGCCGAATTCATGCCGATGTTCAGGATCGCCCCCGGACCACCCCAGTCGGGGTCTTCAGACGACGGCCTGACCGAGACAAGGGGCGCGGGACCGAAATGCGACAGGATGCGGACGGTATCGACAAGACCGCCACTCGCCAGTTTGCGGACCGTCTTGAACGGAAGCGCGACCGTCGTCGGCACAGGCAGGTTCAGGCGCACCAGTCTCTGCATGCACTTCGCGCGCCCACCATGGGTACCCACGGTAAGGTTAGCCGTCTCGTCGATGACGACAAAGTCTTCCATATCAACGTGTTTCTGCACCGCGGCGATTCCTTCGCAATGGAACATACGCTGATGCGCAGACCGATCAAGGACTGACAGGGTTATCTGACGGTCAGCCCTCGATCCGTGTGAGATCTGCAACCGAAAGACAGGTGGAACTGATCCGGTGGAGAAGGTTCAGCCGGTTCCTTCGGATGATCTGGTTGTCGGAATTGACCTGCACCGCCTCGAAGAAGGCGTCGATGGGCGCGCGAAGGCCGGCCATGGCCGACATGGCGGCGGCGAAGTCCTCCGAGCCCATCGCCGGCGCGATGGTGGCTTACGCCGAATCGAGCGCGGCAAA
>CAZRNL010000302.1:0-3394 GCA_964601395.1 uncultured Silicimonas sp.
CTTCGAAGGAATCGAATCCATTCCCTCCGAGACGGTTCTGGACGCTCTTGACCTGCCCGAAGATTGGCTGCGGAAGATGGCCGAAAAACACCTGTCGCCCGAGGAAATGGCCGAAATCGAAGCCCTTGGCGGGTTCGACAGGCTAATGGAGACGTTGAGGCAACGTCTTGAGGAACAGAAGGCGCGTCATCAGGGCGGATCGAAATGGATCGGCACGGCGGGGACATCGCCTTTCGGAGCCTATGGCTACAATCCCGAGGGTGTGCGCATCGGTCAGGACAGGTCGCGTCACCAGAGAGCCACGAAAGTCTGGGACAGACGCGACTTCCGCGACTTCGACGACACGCGCGAGATCGGTACGCGCACGATCAAGGTGGCGCTGAAGCGGCTTCGTCAATGGGCCCGCGAGGGTGCGGTCGAGGAACTGGACCTGGACCATACGATCCGCGCAACCGCCGAACACGGATACCTTGACGTGAAAACCCGGCCCGAACGCCGGAATGCCGTGCGCGTCCTGCTGTTCCTCGACGTGGGCGGATCAATGGATGCGCATGTCCAGATGGTCGAGGATCTGTTCTCGGCGGTAAAGTCCGAGTTTCGCCACCTCGAACATTTCTACTTCCACAACTGTCTCTACGAAGGTGTCTGGCGGGAAAACAAGCGCCGGTGGGCCGACCGGACGCCCACCTGGGACCTGATCAATCGCTTCGGCAAGGGCTACAAGTGCATCTTCGTGGGTGACGCATCCATGTCGCCCTACGAGATCGCCATACCCGGAGGGGCGAATGAACATTGGAACGAGGAAGCAGGCGAGGTCTGGCTGCGCCGTGCCGCCGAACAATGGCCGAACCTTCTCTGGATCAACCCGATTCCGGAGGCTCATTGGCGCTACACACAGTCCACCCAGATGATCGCCCGGATCATCGGTTCCGATCGCATGGTGCCCCTGACGCTCGAAGGCCTGACACGCGGCATGAAACGGCTAGGCAGCTGATCCGCTGCCGTGATCGTCTCTGCGCCCGTTTCCCAGTTTCTGCGCAATCGCGGCCAGAAGAGGCTCGAATCCTTCCGAAGGATTGATGTCGGATTCGAATGCCTTCTTCAGGGCGCTTGTCAGAAGATCCTGCTCGGTCTGGTATGGTCGTCTGATTTTATTCATTGGTCCGCTACTCCTGCAGCATGAACCGCCTGCCCGTCATTCGGTTTCACATTTTCCCTAAAAACGGTCGAAACAATCAATTTTTGTGTCGTCAACAACACAATCCGGCTTGGAGCCGGACAGTTTAACCCCATATTTAGCCCATGCTGAAGTTCACACCCATCCTTCTTGCGATCATTTACGCGCTGGTCATGTACAAGTTCTCGGCCTGGCGCACGGCGTCGGAGCTGGACAGCAAGTCATCCGAGCTGGCCGATCCGGTGCTGAAACGGCTGACCGACCGCATGGCGGCAGCGCTGGATCTGCAGCGCATCCGCGTGCATCTCTACGAGATCGATCCTGTGAACGGCCTTGCCGCTCCGGATGGGCGCATTTTCCTGACGCGCGGCTTCTATCAGAAATACCGGACCGGCGAGGTGACGGCAGAAGAAATCTCCAGCGTCATTGCCCACGAACTTGGGCACGTGGCTCTTGGTCATTCGCGGCGGCGGATGATCGACTTTTCGGGTCAGAACGCCGTCCGCACCGCGTTGATCATGGTCTTGTCGCGCTTCCTGCCCGGGATAGGCTTCCTGATCGCCAACGCCCTGACGTCGCTTCTGGCGGCGAAACTCAGCCGCTCGGACGAATACGAGGCCGACGCCTATGCTTCGGCGCTTCTCGTCAAGGCGGGCATCGGAACCGAACCGCAGAAATCACTGTTCCGCAAGTTGGAGAACCTGACGGGTGCTCGCGGGTCTGGTACGCCTGCGTGGATACTGAGCCACCCGAAGGTCGAGGAGCGCATCGCGGCGATCGAGAAACTGGAGCAACGCTGGGCGGTACCCGGTCAGACCTGATCCAGCGCCTTGGCAAGTCGCGGCAGGCGCGCGCGCTTCAGAACCGCGCGTCGGTTCGACGTCTCGATGCCATAGGTCGCCGCAACTGCGAGTGCGTGATCGACAAGCGCCTTGATACGCTCGGAATCGCCGTGGAACGCTTCCAGCAGAAATTCGTCGGGATGCCGCCGGATGATGCCGCGTGCGGCCAGCGCGTTGGTTGGAAAATCCTTCACGTTCAGCGTCAGAAGCTCATCCGCTCCGCCGTCGATTGCGGCGGCAAGAACGTGACGGTCGTCGATGTCCGGCAAATGCACGCTTTCAAACGTCTCGGGCGAGACGGTCACCGAAGCGTCGGGAAACCGCAGGCGCAGCGCCGCGATTTCCGCCTCGGCGATCTCGGCGTCCACCGGTCCGAGCCGCGCCGCCGCCCGCCGCCATTCCTCAAGGATGCGGTCCGACCAGAGCGGGGTGAACCCGCCTGCCCCGGCCCAGCCCGTGACCAGATCGCGCAACAGCGTCGGGTAAAGGACGCAGGCGTCGATCACGACCCTCATGGCATCATGCGAAACGTGATCGCCTTGAGGTACCCGCTTTCCGCAAGTTGCGGGTGCTGGGGATGGTCGGGACCCGCAAAGCCCGTCCGCAGGATCTGGCAGCCGCGCCCGGCCCTTCCGATGCCCCGGACCGAAGCGGAGCGGAACGCCTCGAGATCTGCGGCATGCGAACAGGAACAGAGCGTCAGCGTACCGCCTTCGGCAACCAGGGGGGCCGCAAGCCGTGCGACCTTTTCATAGGCACGAAGCCCGGCATCGAGCGCGCCCTTGTGTGGCGCAAAAGCGGGTGGGTCGCATACGACGGTACCGAAGGTCTGACCGTCTTCGCCCAGAGCCGTCATCGTGTCGAAGGCATCGCCCTTCTGCGTCTCGAACCGGTCCGCGACGCCGCTGGCCTCGGCCCCCTGCCGCGCCAGCGTCAGCGCGGGTTCCGAGCCGTCGATCGCCAGGGCGCTTTGCGCGCTGGATGCCAGCGCGGCGAGAGCGAATCCTCCGACATGCGAAAAGACGTCCAGCAGCCGCGTGCCGCGCGCAAGCCGCGCCACGAAGGCGTGGTTGTCGCGCTGGTCGTAGAAAAGCCCGGTCTTCTGCCCGCCGGTCAGGTCGGCGAAATAGGTCGCGTCGTTCATCAGGACGGGAACCGGTCCGTCCAAACCCTCGAACAGCACCTCGCTGGCCTCGTTCAGCCCTTCAAGCGTGCGGGCCCGCCCCGAAGCGTTCCTGACGATCCGCGTCACTCCGGTGGCCACGGTCACCGCCGCGGCCAGTTGGTCGAAATGACGGTCCGCGAAGGCGGAATTCGGCTGAATCACCGCGATATCGCCGAAGAGATCTACCACGACGCCGGGAAGCCCGTCGCC
>CAZRNL010000302.1:3404-4218 GCA_964601395.1 uncultured Silicimonas sp.
TGAACAAGCCGGTAGAATGGTTCGGAGTACAGCGATCGTCTGAGCGCTGCGGCACGTTCCAGCCGCTCCGTGAACCAGTCCGGACCGATCTCCGCCGCCGGATCGCGTTCCAGCACGCGGGCGAAGATCTTCGATGCCGGATTGACCGCGACCGTCGCGATCGGACGCCGCTCGGCGTCCTCCAGCGTCGCCACTGTGCCGGGCGTCAGCGCCTTGGTGCGCCGGTCGGTCACAAGCTCGTTGTCGTAGACCCAAGGAAAGCCCCGCCGGACACGGCGGGGATCGATCTTGGGAAGAAGGCGGATGGTGGGGCGTTCGGCGGTCATGCCCCTCCCATAGCCGCTCGGGCTGACGCCCGAAAGGGGATCAGCGCTTGCGGCGCGTGAAGAGCGACGAAATCCAATCGGCGCGCAGCTTGCGAGCCTCTGTCTCGACGGCATAGGTATCTATCAGGAAAGTGTTCGGTTTCTTGGTCATGGGTCACCTGTTTGAATTGATTGGTGAAAACCTATGCGTGCTGCTGCGCAGCGACATCTCCCCTTTTTGTCATTGCCGCCATGCGCTCTATACATGACCTGAAAGCCGTATCGGGAGCATTGTTAGCGCTAACTTTCAATGCTAGACTGCCACCGCCCTGACCGGAGAACCCAGATGCCCCTGAACGATACGATCTTCCGCGTGACCGAGCGCATCGTGGAACGCTCGCGCCCTGCCCGCTCCGCGTATCTCGACAAGATCGCCCGCGCTGCAGACCAGGGAGTCAAACGGGCGCATCTGACCTGCGGCAACCAGGCCCATGCCTATGCCGCGATGG
>CAZRNL010000303.1:0-4205 GCA_964601395.1 uncultured Silicimonas sp.
GCGCTGATCCCAACGACCTTCTACAGTACGCGCTGATGGGTGCGTCCTATGCAAGGAACGGCCTTGGCCTGAAGCGGCCCAGGATCGGACTTCTGAACGTCGGAACCGAAGAACACAAAGGCCGTACAGAGATCAAGGAAGCCCATGACCTGATCCAGGCCGAGGCACCACGGGCGGATTTCGACTTCATCGGATTCGTCGAGGGCGGCGACATCCCCTCGTCCCGTATCGATGTCATTGTCACCGACGGCTTCACCGGCAACGTGGCGTTGAAGACCGGCGAAGGCACGGCTTCTCTGATCAGCGAATTCCTGCGCGAAGCCTTCGGAGCCACGCTTCTGTCTCGGTTTGCCGCCCTGCTGGCGATTTCCTCGCTGAGGCGTCTGTCGAAAAGGATCGACCCCCGCCGGGTCAATGGCGGAGTGTTTCTCGGGCTGAACGGTACGGTGGTGAAAAGTCACGGTTCGGCCGATGCGACCGGGGTGTCCTCTGCCATCAAGCTTGCCTTCCGTCTGGCAGAAAGCGGGTTTACAGAGCGTCTGGCCGCACGGGTTGCATCCGCTACCGCCGCGCGGCAGGATGCTGTCGGGGCCATGGGCGAGAGCGAGCAGAAAGAATGACAACACGCGCCGTCGTGCGAGGTGTCGGGCATTATCTTCCCGACCGCATCGTTCCGAATTCCTGGTTCGAAGAGCGCATCGACACGTCCGACGAATGGATCCGCTCGCGCAGTGGCATCGAGCGTCGGCATTTCGCAGCCGAGGGCCAGACCACTTCTGAACTTGCCGCGAACGCCGCGACCAAGGCATTGCAGATGGCCGGCCTCGAGCCTGATGACATCGACGCCCTTATTGTCGCCACTTCAACCGCCGACCTGACCTTTCCGTCTGCCGCGACGATGGTGCAGGACCGTATCGGCATGACGCGCGGCTTCGCCTTCGACGTGCAAGCCGTCTGCGCCGGCTTCGTCTTTGCGCTGTCCAATGCCCAAGCACTCATCGTCTCTGGCCAGGCCAGACGGGTCCTCGTGATCGGTGCCGAGACTTTCAGCCGGATACTCGACTGGAATGATCGCGGAACCTGCGTTCTGTTCGGAGATGGCGCCGGAGCACTGGTGCTTGAAGCAGCAGAAGGCAAAGGAACCAACGACGATCGCGGCATCCTTGCCACGGACCTGCATTCTGACGGCAGGTACCGCGACATCCTCTATGTCGATGGTGGTGTTTCGACCGGGGCGACCGGACATCTGCGGATGCAGGGCAAGGAAGTCTTCCGGCACGCTGTCGAGAAACTCGCCGAAACCGCACACACTTCGCTGGAAAAGGCAAACCTGAGCGCAGGCGATGTCGACTGGATCGTGCCGCATCAGGCGAATCTCCGGATCATCAAGGCAACCGCCCAGCGGATGCAAGTCCCGATGGACCGGGTTGTCGTGACCGTTCAGGATCACGGGAACACCTCGGCCGCATCGATTCCCCTCGCTCTCGCGGTCGGCGTCGAACGTGGCCAGATCAAGGAGGGCGATCTCATCGTGACCGAGGCCATCGGCGGTGGGCTGGCCTGGGGTTCGGTGGTAATTCGCTGGTAAGGGGCGTTAACGCCTATTTCCAAGCACCTGATATTGACTCGGAAAATCATCGCGACCATGCTGCCGCAAACGAAATTCAAGCGGGGGGAGTGGGATGAGCGAAAAGACTTTGACACGAATGGATCTGAGTGATGCCGTGTTTCGGGAAGTCGGTCTCAGCCGGAACGAGTCCGCCCAGCTTGTCGAGAGTGTCCTCCAGCACATGTCCGACGCACTCGTGAGAGGTGAACAGGTCAAGATATCGTCCTTTGGGACGTTCTCGATCCGGGACAAGGCCGCACGCGTCGGCCGCAATCCCAAGACCGGAGAAGAAGTCCCGATCCATCCGCGCCGGGTCCTGACTTTTCGTCCGTCCCATCTCATGAAAGATCGCGTTGCGGCCGGCAACAAACGGTAACGCAATGGAAAAATCCCGCGAGGCGTTTCGGACCATCTCGGAAGTCGCCGAGTGGCTGGACGTTCCCACGCATGTCCTGCGGTTCTGGGAAAGCCGGTTTTCGCAGATAAAGCCGGTAAAGCGCGCTGGCGGGCGGCGGTATTACCGCCCCTCCGACATGCGCGTGATCGGCGGCGTCAAGACGCTGCTGCACGATCAGGGCATGACGATCCGTGGCGTGCAGAAGCTATTGCGCGAACAGGGGATCAAGCACGTGTCTTCCTTCTCGCCCAGCATCTATGGCGCGGCGAACGACGACGACGATTCTGATACCATCGACCATCGGGAAACAGAGGCGCCGGCGAACGAACCGGCTGTACCGGCCCAGGCGGCGCGTTCGACCCGAGAAGCAACGCCCGCACCGGCCGTTGACGAAATCGTGGCGAAAGTTGACCATGATGACGCCGCCATCGGTGTGGTTGAGGTCGAAGAGATACATGTCGAACTGGAAGAGAGTTCCGAGGCAATCTCCGACGAAATCAGTGAGCCGGGTTTCTTCGAACAGTCCGAGCACTCGGAGCCGTCGGAACCTGCGATCGAGCAAGTTTCGTTCCGGCATTCTCCATCCACACGACCCAGTCCGAGGGTTGCACCCGAGCCTGAAGCCGAGACTGATGTCGCGCTCGAACCGCAGGCCGAAGCGCGCCCTGCACCACAGATCCCGCCGACACCTGATGTCCCGATGAAGGATCCTGCCGACGACGCGCCGGGCTATCCAGGCGTGCCGGGCGTTGCGGCGCGTGTGGTCACGACGCGGCGCGCGAACCTGAGGCCGCACCGCGACACACTTTCCGAGGTTGTGCGGAAGCTGAAAGACATCCGCGACCGGCGGGCCTGAACCGTGCCGCGTTGTCGTTTCACATCAATCGAACTCTGCCCTTGCCCCCGGCCCGGTTTTGGGCCAGAACCCGCCCCGTCGGGCTATAGCGCAGCCTGGTTAGCGCGTCCGTCTGGGGGACGGAAGGTCGCAGGTTCGAATCCTGCTAGCCCGACCAATCCGACACGTTTGAGGGTCCAATGACCGGCGTCCTGCCTGACAGTGCGATCCGAGAGATGACGATGGATGGAGCGATCAGCGCCGATCCTTCTGTCACGACCGAGCAGGTTCAGCCTGCGTCGCTCGACCTGCGCATCGGCACCGTTGCCTACCGGGTCAGGGCGTCGTTCCTGGCCCCCGATGGAGCCACCGTGGCGGCGCGGCTCGACACCTTCACCATGCACAGGATCGACCTGAAAAACGGCGCCGTCCTTGAGAAGGGCTGTGTCTATGTCGTGCCCCTGATGGAACGGTTGGAGTTGCCCGACAACGTTTCGGCCGTGGCCAACGCGAAAAGCTCGACAGGCCGGCTCGACTTACTGACCCGCACGATCATCGACGGCGGCACCGAATTCGACCGCATTCCGGCCGGCTACACCGGTCCGCTCTATGCCGAAATCTGTCCCCGGTCCTTCTCGGTCCTTGTGCGTCCCGGCATGCGCCTCAACCAGATCAGGTTCAGGATCGGGCACGCAACGCTGGACGACGAAGCCCTTCTGGCGCTTCACCAAAGCTGTCCCCTGGTGTCCGGTACCCCCATGATCTCGCAGGGGCTGGGCTTTTCGGTGGACCTCAAACCCGCAAGCACTACGCTAGTGGGATACCGAGCCAAGCCTCATACCGGCGTCATCGACCTTGACCGGATCGCCAGCTACGACGCGCCCGATTATTGGGAAGAGGTTCATACTTCTACCGGCCGGATCATCCTCGACCCCGGAGCCTTCTACATCCTCGTCAGCCGCGAAGCGGTGACTATCCCGCCCGACCATGCCGCCGAGATGGCGCCCTACCTTGCCATGGTGGGCGAATTCCGTGTCCACTACGCTGGTTTCTTCGATCCGGGCTTCGGGTTCGCCGCAGCCGGGGGTGCGGGGTCGCGTGGTGTTCTGGAAGTCCGCTGCCACGAAGCTCCATTCGTGCTGGAGCATGGGCAGGTTGTGGGACGACTGGTCTATGAGAAGATGGCAGCCGTTCCCGAGGCCCTTTATGGGCAGGGTATCGCTTCGAACTACCAGGGTCAGGGCTTGAAGCTGTCCAAGCACTTCCGGGCTGCTTGAGACAAAGTCAGTCCGCCAGGCGCTTTTCCATGTGGAGTTCCCCCGGTTTCGTGGACAGTTAACCGGTAGCAGATTTCAGCTGGGTTT
>CAZRNL010000304.1:0-1672 GCA_964601395.1 uncultured Silicimonas sp.
GAAGATGCGCATCAGATGCGCCTCGGTCGCTGTCAGGCGGACGGTGCTGTCGCCACGCCACATCACGCCCTTTTCGGAGTCGTAGCGTAACGGACCAAGAGACAACACCTTCGGCGCGATGTCCGTCGGTTCGGAAGGCGGCACCCGGCGCAGGATCGAGTTGATTCGCAACAGAAGTTCCTTCGGCTCGAAAGGCTTGGCCAGATAGTCGTCCGCGCCGGCCTCGAGCCCGGCGATCCGGTCCGTGGTTTCGCCCTTGGCAGTCAGAAGAAGGATGGGCAGGTCGCGAGCCTCGCGCAGCCGCCGGCAAAAGCTTACCCCGTCTTCGCCGGGCATCATGACGTCCAGAACGACCAGGTCGAAATCGAGACCCGCAAGAATGCGTTCGGCGTGGGCCGCGTCGCGGGCGGCCGAAACAAGAAAGCCGTGACGGATGAGGAACTTCTGCAAAAGACTCCGGATCCGTTCGTCGTCATCGACGATCAGCAGGTGCGCGTCTGGCTCATTCATCCGTTGGTCTCTTTCAGGCGCGTGTACTGGCGGCGCATATCAGTGTCCATCATAGCCTCAAGCACCTGACGAAAACCAGCGACTGCTTCGGGTCCGGCTTGCCGGAATGCGGATCGCATCCGGTCGCGCTGCGCGTTCGACAACTCGCGCTCAAGCGCGTGCCCGGCTTCAGTCAGAAACAGGTGGCGTTCGCGCTTGTCACGACTGCCCACGCGGCTTTCGATCAGGCCGTCGTCGACCAGCGCGCGCAGAACGCGGTTGAGTGATTGCTTGGTGACACCAAGGATCGACAGGAGGTTGTTCACCGTCGTGCCCGGCGAGCGGTTGACGAAGTGGATCGCCCGATGATGCGCGCGACCATATCCCTTGTCGGCAAGTATCCGGTCAGGGTCGGCCGTGAAGCCCCGATAGGCGAAGAACATCGCCTCGATACCCTTGCGCAACTGATCATCGGTCAGAAATAGCAGGCCTTCGCCGCCAGTACCGGTGCCGCTCTCACCCATGTGATCTCCCATTGCAGACGCCTTGAACTTTAAGTCAGCCTTGTTGACATTCCAAGCGGCTACTGTTAGCGATTCCCGGAATTTCCGCAATAATATGACCGTTGCGGACCTAAACGCGCAACTTTTGGAATTGGAGGCCACGATGGCTGGCGCATACGACGATCGCGACGGATGGATCTGGATGGATGGCAAGATGGTGCCTTGGCGAGATGCGAACGTACACTTGCTGACCCATGCCCTGCATTACGCATCGTCTGTATTCGAGGGCGAGCGTGCCTACAACGGCAAGATCTTCGAAAGCCGTCGCCATTCGGAGCGCCTGCATTTTTCAGCCAGCCAGCTTGATTTCGAGATCCCGTTCAGTGTCGACGAGATCGAAGCGGCGAAGAAGGACGTGCTGAGGGTGAATGGCTTCACCGACGCCTATGTTCGTGCCGTTTCGTGGCGCGGCGCGGGCGAGGACATGGGCGTCGCTTCGGCGCGCAACCCCGTACGCCTGGCCATCGCCGCCTGGGAGTGGGGTGCCTATTACGGCGACGCGAAGATGAAGGGCGCCAAGCTCGACATCTCGAAATGGAAGCGCCCGTCGCCCGAGACGATCCCGAGCCACGCCAAGGCTGCCGGCCTCTACATGATCTGCACGCTGTCCAAGCACGCTG
>CAZRNL010000304.1:1682-4183 GCA_964601395.1 uncultured Silicimonas sp.
CGCTGCAGAAGCCAAAGGCTGCTCTGACGCGATGATGTTCGACTATCGCGGCTATGTCGCGGAAGCGACCGGGGCCAACATCTTCTTCGTCAAGAACGGTGAAGTGCACACGCCGCTGCCCGACTGCTTCCTGAACGGCATCACGCGACAGACGGTCGTGGGGATGCTGAAGGATCGCCAGATCAAGGTCCACGAGCGTCATATCATGCCCGAGGAACTGGAAGGTTTCGAGCAGTGCTGGCTGACCGGAACCGCCGCAGAAGTCACGCCTGTCGGGAAGATCGGCGACTACAACTTCGAGGTTGGCGCCATCGCGCGCGAGATCGCCGAAGGATATGAGCGGCTCGTGCGCACCTGAAGTGATTTCGGTCCCGTCCGGGAGACGGGGCCGAGCCTCACTGACCTGCCCAACCTGTCTGGTTCAGGTTCGGTGTCCGGACCACGAGGAAATGGCTGTTTTCCCATCCGATGCGCTGTCTCCGCCACCCCTGGCGGATTTGACTTCACGCCAAACCGGTGTCGGGTGCTGCCCGGAACTTGCCGTTTGCCCTACCAGAACTTCCACCAGGGCCTTTTGCCGGCCCCGCGTGGCATTCGCGGACGCCCCTTTACCGCCCGCCCGACCGAGTCGTAGAATTCGCCCTCATCACCCTGAAGTCGGCCGCCCAGCACGTCGGCCACAACGAACAGCTTCCGAAGGGTCGCGGTGTCGGCATTCGCACAGATAATGTTGCCAAGTTCCAACCAGAACCAGACTTCGTGCCCCGCATCGTCACGGCCCGGCCATTCGGCCCAGTAGGCATGTGTCGCTTCCTTTGCGCCGGACGCGACCCTGGGATCGGTCGACTTGGCCCGATGGGAATCGGGGATCAGCGATCCGTCTATGGCGAGGTAGTCCAGCCAGTCATTGAGAGTGATGTCCGGTCCGTCATCGTCGGACCAGTCGTCTTTTCTGGTGACATAGACATTGTAGCTCATGTCCGGATCTCGAAATGCACTTGTTCAATGTCCGCCATTTTGCCCGAATGCTGCGTTCCGGTCCAGCGCAAGACAGGGGTCAGCCCTATTTGGTGACGTGACTGCGACCCTTTTCACTCTGGATCCTCAGGTAGCGTTCCCGCAGGATGACGAGGACTCCCGCTGCGATCACAAGCGCTGCGCCAGCCATCATGCCGAGCGTGGGAACTTCGCTGAAGAAAACATAGCCGATGGCCACCGCGAACAGCATCGAGGCGTATTCGAACGGGGCGATGACCGAAGCGTCGGCATAGCGGTAAGCGCTCGTCACAAGAACCTGTCCCACGCCCCCGATCAGGCCCGACCCGACCAGGAGAAGTGTGGCCGTCGTCGAGGGCACCACCCAGCCGAACGGCAGGGTGAAGAGCGCCAGACAGGTCGACATGATGGAGAACCAGAACACGATCGCCGAGGTATTCTCCGTCGCGACCATACGGCGCACGGAGACCTGCGCGAAGGCCGCGCAAAGCGTCCCCGCCAATACGATCATCGCGCCGACCGCGAGACGCGGATCGACCGTTTCCTCCGAGAACGCCGAAAGTCGGGGCCACAGGATGATCAGCACACCGATCATGCCGAGCCCCACGGCGGTCAGCCGCACCTTGCGCACCGTCTCGCCCAGAAGCAGCGCCGCCAGAATGACCATGAACAACGGCATGGTGTACTGGATCGCCATGACCTCCGACAACGGCAGCACCGCGAGACCGGCAAAGCTCATCGCCATGGCGCTGGTCCCCATGATCCCGCGCCAGATGTGGGCCCTGGGGCTGTGGGCCTTCAGACCGGAACGCAACTGACCATGCACGGCGAGCCACACGACGATGATCGGCAGCGCGAAGAGCGAGCGGAAGAACACCGCCTCACCGGGCGGAACTTCGTCAGAGGCCCCCTTGATCATCGCGGCCATGATCACGAACGACAGCACTGCCGCCAGTTTGAGGACGATGGCACGGTACGGATCATCGGGGGCGAGACTCATCGCCCCCGATTATCAGCGCGGATTCACCTGCGCCAGCGCAGTGTCAGTCCTCGCGGCGCTGAATCTCGGCGAACCGGCGCAGTTTCTCACCCGGTTTGCGGGTTCTGGGCTCGCGGATCAGCTTCTCGGACTGTGGTGAGAGTTTACCGGAAGCCGCCCTGTCGAGCTTCGTGAAACGCTCGAAGTGGCCATCGTTGTCGACCTTGCGCGGACCGTCCAGGATGTGCTTTGCCATGGATCGCTTCCTCCCTTGAACTGGATCATGCATACCATAAAAGATGGGTTTCTGTCAGGAGTCGTTCAACCCGGCGCAACCGAAAGGCGGCGAATTGCCCAATTGGCGGCATCGCGAACCGTAGCGTCTGCATCGCCAGCAAGGGCTTCGACCGCTGGCAGAAGCGACTTGTCAGAAGAGTTTCCTATCGCATAGGCGACATTCCGAACCATGCGATCGCGGCCGATGCGCTTGATCGGCGAGCCGGAGAAGACCTGGCGGAACGAAGCG
>CAZRNL010000305.1:0-4179 GCA_964601395.1 uncultured Silicimonas sp.
GCTCCACCCACGCCTTCGTCCTGCGCGACCGCGCGGACGGGTCCGACGACGGCATCGCTGACCTCTACCTCGAAGGCACTGACCAGCACCGAGGCTGGTTTCATTCCTCGATGCTGCAAGCCTGCGGCACCATCGGCCGAGCACCTTATCGCGGTGTCCTGACCCACGGCTTCACGCTGGACGCCAAGGGCAACAAGATGTCGAAAAGCCTCGGAAATACAGTAGCTCCCGAGGAAGTGGTAAAGCAGTATGGCGCGGATATCCTGCGGCTCTGGGTGGCGCAGTCTGACTACACAGCCGATTTGCGGATCGGCGACGAAATTCTGAAGGGCACCGCCGACAGTTATCGCCGCCTTCGCAACACGATGCGATTCATCCTCGGAAGCCTGAACGAGTTTTCCGAAGCCGAGCGCGTGGCGCCTGCCGATATGCCGGAACTCGAGCGTTGGGTGTTGCACCGCATGGCGGAACTCGACCACCGGGTGCGCACCGGCTATGCCGCCTACGACTTCCAGGGCGTGTTCCGTGCGGTTTTCGACTTTGCGACCGTTGACCTCTCGGCCTTCTATTTCGACGTCCGCAAGGACGCACTCTACTGCGATGCCAACGAAAGCCTGCGTCGCCGCTCTGCCCGCACGGTGCTGGACCTCCTGTTCCACCGCCTGACCACCTGGCTTGCCCCTGTGCTGGTCTTCACGATGGAGGAGGTCTGGCTCGAACGCTTCCCGGGCGATCAGTCCTCGGTTCACCTGACCGACATGCCCGAGACGCCGAAAGACTGGTTGGACGAACCGCTCGCCGCCAAATGGTCCGGCATCCGCCGCGTCCGCCGTGTGGTGACCGCCGCCCTGGAAATCCAGCGCCAGAACAAGGTGATCGGCGCGTCTCTTGAAGCGGCTCCGGTCGTCCATGTCGAGGACAAGGCTGTCGTCGAAGCACTGAAGACCGTCAGCTTCGACGACATCTGCATCACATCAGCAATCTCCGTCACGACGGACCCCGCCCCCTCCGAAGCATTCCGCATGCCGGAAGCGGATGGAATCGGCGTGGTCTTCGAGACAGCCGATGGGGAAAAGTGCCAGCGCTGCTGGAAAATCCTGCCCGACGTGGGCTCCCACGCCCATTCGGGTACCTGCAAACGCTGCAACGACGCGCTCTCGTGATTTTCTGACGGGTAAGAACCGATCTGTGATAAGAGCGGTTCTGCCCGGGGGATGAAAGGGCCGCACTCGATACCTCAGAACGGCTGCGCAGCAGGCGCTCATCCCGACCGGCTCTGCACGGGAGGATTGTCCATGCCTTACTACCTGTTCAAAGGCCGCTACACGACGGATTCAATCAAGTCTCTGGTCTCGAAACCAGAGGATCGGGAAGTTGCTGCCCGAAAGATGATCGAGGCGCTCGGTGGCAAACTGCACCACCTTTTCTTCTGTTTCGGTGAAGAAGATATTATCGCCCTGATCGAGGCCCCTGACGACGAGACGATGGCCGCCGGCGCCTTGCTGGTCGGTGCATCCGGGACCATGTCCGGCGGCTCGACCACCAAACTCATGACCGCCAAGGAAGCCATGAAGGCGATGAAGAAGGCAGGCAAGGCATCCCCAAGCTACAAGCCCGTCGGCGCCTGACCCCGACACGCCTGCGACGGTCTTCCGGCCGTCGCAGGCTGATGTCCGATCACCGCAATGGCGATGGACGACCTGACGGTTCCTGCTAGTCTCAAACCCGGACGTGCGCCGGAGGACCGTGATGATTTTCGAAAGCCGATATGACCCCGTACCACTTCGGAACATCACGATCACCGAGCGTGTGTTCGAGGGACTTGCATTGCATCCCGACGAGACTGTCATCGTCGACGGCCCCTCTGGCAGGTCACTGACCGCAGCAGCTCTGATGGACAGAATCAAACGGTTCGCAGGGGGCTTGATCGCGCGCGGCTACGGCGGCAAGACCATCGCGATCATGTCGACCAACCACCTCGATTATCCCGTCGTGTTCCACGGCACCGCCTGGTCGGGCGGCACGATCAGTACAGCCAATCCGACTTATACAGCCAGCGAACTCAATTTTCAGCTGAACGACAGCCAAGCGGAACTTCTGGTGGCTCACCCCGATTTTCTCGGAACCGCTCGCGCTGCGATCGTTGGCACCTGTGTCCGCGAGATTGTGACGCTGGGCTCAGCCGAAGGCACAACCGATATCGACGACTTCCTGAGTGCACCCCTTGCCGAGCAAGTGCCCGTCGACCTCGACGACCACGTCGTTGTTCTGCCCTATTCTTCGGGCACCACCGGCTTGCCGAAGGGTGTGATGCTGACCCACCGCAACCTGTCGGTCAACGTCGACCAGTCGTTGGGCGGAATCGACATCCAGCGCGGTGAATGGACAGTTGCCTTCCTGCCGTTTTTCCACATCTACGGCCAGACCGTGTTGATGAACGTCTATCTCGCCCGGGGCGCGGGTGTCGTTACCATGCCTCGCTTCGATCTGGAGCAATTCCTCAGGCTTGTTCAGGAGTACAAGACGACCCGCATCTGGGCCGTGCCCCCGGTCGCCATTGCGCTGGCAAAGCATCCGCTTGTGGATCAGTTCGATCTCTCGGCGGTCAAGCAGATCTTTTCCGCCGCCGCGCCTGCGGACGAGACGCTGATGAACGCGATCAAGGCCCGGATCGGAGCCGAGGGCGTTCAGGCCTACGGCATGACCGAGTTGTCCCCGATCAGTCACCTTGCACCTCGCACGAACGCGAAACCCGGTGCAGTCGGCATTGCCGTGCCGAACACGGAATGCCGCATCGTCGATCCTGAAAGCGGCAAGGATTTGGCACCAAACGAAGAGGGTGAGCTGTGGATACGCGGACCTCAGGTGATGAAGGGCTATCTCAACAACCCTGAAGCGACGGCTGCAACCATAACCGGCGACGGCTGGCTACGCACGGGTGACCTTGGCCTGATCGACGACGACGGTGAGCTCTGGATCAAGGACCGGTTGAAGGAACTTATCAAGTACAAGGGGTTTCAGGTGGCACCCGCCGAAGTTGAAGCGGCTCTCCTGGAGCTTCCCAGCGTCGCCGACTGCGCCGTTCTCGGCAGGCGAGACGACGACGCAGGCGAGTTGCCCGTGGCCTTTGTTGTTCGCGTACAAGGGGCGACCGATAGTGCTGACGACATCCGTGCCGCACTCGAGGGCCGCCTTGTCAGCTACAAGATCCCCGCACACGTCACCTTTATCGACGCGATCCCGAAAACGGCCTCCGGCAAGATCCTCCGCCGCCAGTTGCGCAATGCCAACACCTGAATAGCCAGCCCGGTCGGTCCGTCCGTCCTTCGCGCCATCCAGAACGCTCCGTAACTTAGCCACGGACCATTTCCAACCGAGCGCCAAGCGCGGTCATCAGGCCGGTGAAGATCGGGAAAGACGTCGCGATTGGCGCCGCGTCGTCCACGGTCACGCCGTGCCGAGACGCCATGCCCAGGCAAAGGAACGACATCGCGATCCGGTGATCCAAACGAGCGGCGACTGTAGCGCCACCGGGCACGCCACCTGGTCCCATGCCGGTCACCTCCCACCAATCCTCGCCATCATCGACCGTCACACCATTTGCGCGCAAGCCCTTGGCCATTGCGTCAATCCGGTCGCTCTCCTTCACCCGCAATTCCTTCACACCTCGCATCACGGTCTGGCCTTCGGCAAAGGACGCCACCACCGAAAGGATCGGATACTCGTCGATCATCGAAGCAGCGCGATCCGGAGGCACCTCGATCCCCTTCATAGCTGGCGAGAACCGCGCCCGCAGATCTGCCACAGGCTCTCCCCCCTCTTCTCGTTCGTTCACGAAAGTCAGGTCGGCGCCCATCTCGCGCAGTGTGGTAAACAGCCCCGCGCGCGTCGGGTTCAGCCCGATGGTCGGCACAAGGATATCCGATCCCTCGACGATCAGCGCAGCGCAGACCGGAAACGCGGCGGACGAGGGATCGCGCGGCACGTCGATCGACTGGGGCTTCAGTTCGGGCTGGCCTTTCAGCGTGATGATCCGCCCCTCGCCATTCTCCTCGATGGAAACTTCGGCTCCAAAACCCCGCAGCATCCGCTCGGTATGATCCCGTGTCGCTTCGCCTTCGATCACGACCGTCGCGCCCGGTGCGTTCAGCCCCGCCAGCAGCACCGCTGACTTCACCT
>CAZRNL010000306.1:0-366 GCA_964601395.1 uncultured Silicimonas sp.
AGGAGAGTTCGTCGAGCCAACCCACCCCGACGGCGGGCTTGCGGTGGCCGGACAGATCGGCGCGCTGGTCCGGCGCGCCACCAGCGAAGCGGGTGTTGACAGGATCCGGGTCCGGCAGACGGTCGTAGGCTGCCCCGGCGTGCCAGACAAGGACACTGGCCAGGTAAAGTTCGCCCCGAACATCGCCGGGATCGACAGCTTCGATTTCCGTGGCGCAGTAGCAGATGCCACTGGCACTCATGTGATGCTGGAGAACGATGTCAACCTCGCCGTTCTGGGAGAGCGGTGGCTCGGCGCAGGACAGGGGATCGATCATCTCGCCTTCATCGCGCTGGGGACCGGCATCGGCGCGGGGCTCATCGTGAA
>CAZRNL010000306.1:376-1705 GCA_964601395.1 uncultured Silicimonas sp.
GGTGCTGCGGGTGAACTCGGCTTTCTACCCTTTGGCGCAGACCCGTTCGAGGCGGAATCCCTCCGCGTCGGCGCTTTCGAAAGAGTGACTGCCACACATGGCATTCGTGCAGCCTACCAAGCGGCGACCGGAAAGTCGGCGGAAGTGTCAGCGATCTTTGCCGCCGCTGCAGCGGGCGACGATGCGGCGAAGGAGGTGCTATCCGGTGTCGCCCGGCAGTTGGCCCGCGCTGTCGCTACGCTCGGCGCGGTCATCGCACCGAAGATAGTGATCCTCGGAGGGTCCATCGGCTCTCGGCCCGAGATCATTGCGGCAACCGAGGTCGAACTGAGTCGATGTTTTCCCTTTCCGATCCGGATCGAGCCCAGTCGTCTCGGCAACCATGCCGCTCTGAGCGGTGCCGTGGCCATCGGCCTGACCGAGTTGCACACAGTACTCTTCGCTCAGTCCGCGCCCGGCGCGGTTGTCACCCTTCCCATTCCCAAGCCCGGTCTCATTGCGAGCGCTGCCGAATGACAGCGCTCGACGCCCTCGTCACCCGCTTGCGTCCGCACCTCGACACCGAGGCCGCGACCAGCTTGCTGTCTCGCGCTGTGCAGGCCGCTTCGGTCACCGGCGACGAAGTGCGGATGGTCGAGATGCTCCGGCCTGAAATGGAGCGGCTGCGCCTAGCACCAAGGCTGGAGGAGTTCCTGCCCGGCCGCCCCAACATTGTCGGGCATCGAAATGGGGTCGGCTCCGGCCCGGACCTGCTGTTCGTCGGCCACACCGACGTGGTTCACCCCCGAGACTGGGCGACCCACTGGGTGGGCCAGCCGCAACAGGACCCTTTCGGTGGCGTTGTCATCGATGGCGAGCTCTGGGGGCGCGGTGCGGCCGATCTGAAGGCAGGCATTTGTACCGTTCTGGCGGCTCTGGACCTGATCGATCGGGCGGGTATCCGGCTTGCGGGGTCAGTGTCGCTCGCCTTCGTGGGAGACGAGGAAAGCGGGGAGCCGGATACCGGCATCAGTGCGGGGTTGCGGCACTGGACGCAAGCGGTGACTGCGGGCCACCTGCCCCGCCCAGACCTTGCCGTCTATGTCGAACCGACCCGGCTTCAAATACTGCCCGTGCAGATCGGATTCTACATTGCCGAGGTGAAGCTTGCGGGCCAGTCGGCCTACTTTGGCCGCCCTGACCTTGGTCGAGATGCGCTGAAGGCAGCACATTCGGTGCTTGGGGCAATCTGGAACCACTCGGAGCGTCTGAGCGAAGCCGGGGAGCATCCTCTGCTGGGACGCGCCTTCATCCTGGTTACCGGACTTGAAGCAGGCGGGCTGATTGCTG
>CAZRNL010000306.1:1715-2123 GCA_964601395.1 uncultured Silicimonas sp.
CCCCGGCCGATATCGGCTTGGAGATCGTCTTCCCGGCCGGCCGCGATCATCACCGTGGCGGCTCGCCTGCCGGGATCGCGCTGGATCATCCTCTGGTCTTGGGTCTTTCGGCCTGCGTTGCCGCAGTCCGTCCGGGTCGGGGCGGGATCGAGGGCGCGCCCTTCTGGTCCGAGATGCCGTTTCTGACGGAAGACCTCGGCATACCGGCCGTTTATTGCGCGCCGGGCGACATCTCGATCTGCCACACCAGTTTCGAGCGGGTGAACCTCGCCGAATACCACGACGGCATCCTCGCTTTTGCCGCCTTCATCGCAACGACTTGCGGCACCGTCGAAGAGTGACGGGCCCGAAACAGGGAGATAACAATGACGAAGAGACGATTTCAACTGCTCCTGGGCGGCCTGTCCG
>CAZRNL010000306.1:2133-4169 GCA_964601395.1 uncultured Silicimonas sp.
CGGCGCGCCGGCGGAAACAGTCGGCCCTTCGGGCGAAGAGGCGGTGCTGTCGGGCAGTGTCGCCGTCACCGATGAACAGGCTGCAGTCCTGCAAGGCATGGGTCTGAGCGCGGCTTTGCTCTGGCATGATCAGTCGGATTTCGTGAATGCGGTGACGGCAGGTGCCACCGACGAATTCACTCGGCTCGGGATCGATGTGGTTGCGACCGCGTCTGCCGGTTTCGACAGCGCCAAACAGTTGGCCGATGTCGAGACCGCGATGGCCCTGTCGCCCAACATCATCCTGTCGCTGCCGCTCGACCCGACGGCATCGGCCGCAGCCTTCGCGCCTGCAAGAGCGGCGGGTGTGTCGCTCGTGTTTCTGTCGAACCTGCCCGCCGGCTATGTCCATGGCGAAGACTATGCCGCCATCGTCACTGACGACCTCTTTCAGATGGGCAAGCAGGCAGCCGACGTGCTGGCCGCAGCCATTGGCGGCGAGGGCGAAGTCGGCTGGATCTATCACGATGCGACCTACTATGTGACCAACCAGCGTGACAATGCCTTCAAGACCACGATCGAGGCCGAGTATCCCAGCATCTCCATCGTCGCCGAAGCGGGCATCGCCGACCCGGCGCGGGCGGAAGAGACCGCCAACGCGATGCTCCTTCAGAACCCCGGCCTTGACGGCATCTACGTCACCTGGGCCGGTCCTGCCGAGGGTGTTCTGGCCGCGCTGCGCACGGGTGGCAACACCACGACCAAGGTCGTGACGCTGGATCTCTCCGAACCTATCGCGCTGGACATGGTCAATGGCGGCAATGTCGTCGGCATCGTCGCGGACGAGGCCTACGAACTGGGCCGCGCCATGGCGGCCGCCGCCGCGCTCGACCAGCTGGACATCGACGTGCCCGGCTTCGTCGTGGCGCCGGCGATGACGGTAACAGCCGAAAACGTTGCCGAGGGCTGGCAGCAATCCCTGCGCCGCGCCGCGCCGCAATCAGTGCTGGATGCCGCAAACCAGTGAACGTCCCAAAGGAGTGCAAGGACATGACAAACTTCCGGACCCTGATGCTTGCCACCATCGCCGCCAGCGCGGGCCAGTTCGTTCTGGCCCAGGCGCCGGTAACGGTGGGCCCGAATGGTGAACCTGCCACCCCCGTCTCAGAGCTTCGGCTGACTGATGCCGATATCGCCGCGATTCAGGCTGGCGGCTACACTGCCGCCTTCGCCTGGCACGAGCTCTACGCCTGGTCCTCCGCCGTGGCGCGCGGCGCAAGGGACGAGTTCACCCGACTCGGTATCGAAATTGTTGCCGAGACCAATGCCAGCTTCGATCCGGCCCGCCAGCAGACCGATGTGGAGACGATCATGGCGCTCGATCCATCGATCCTGATCAGCCTGCCCATTGATCCCACGCAGGGCGCCTCGACTTATGCCGCCGCCCGCGACGGCGGCGCCAGCATCGTGTTCATCGACAACACCGCCGCCAGCTTCACCCATGGCGTCGATTACGTCTCTACCGTCTCTGCCGATCTTGTCGGCATCGGGCTCAAGACATCGGAGGCGATGAATGAGGCGCTCGGTGGCGAAGGACAGATCGGCTACATCTTCCACGATGCCAATTTCCCGGTGACCAACCAGCGCGATCAGGCCTTCAAATGGCAGATCGAGAACGTCTATACTGGCATCGACATCGTGGCCGAAGCAGGCATGGCTGATCCGGCCCGGATCGAGGATATCGCCAACGCGATGCTCCTGCAGAACCCGGGTATCGACGCGCTATATGTGCCCTGGGCCGAACCCGCGACCGGCGTACTCGCCGTCCTGCGCCAGCTCGGCCGCGACGATGTCAAGATCATCTCGATCGATCTCAACGAACCTGCCGCGCTCGATATGGTCTCAGGCGGTGCTGTCGCGGCGCTGATCGCGGACGAGGCCTATGCCATCGGAGTCAACGCCGCCCGTGCCGCTGCCGCCGGCCTTTTGGGCCGTGAGGTGCCTGCGTTCCTCGTGGTCGATGCGGTGATCGTCCGCCCCGAAAACGTGCTCGAGGG
>CAZRNL010000307.1:0-4166 GCA_964601395.1 uncultured Silicimonas sp.
CGAACGGATCCTGGAAGATGATCTGGAGTTCCTTCCTCATCGCCCGCATCTCGGCCGGAGCGAGCGCCAGAAGGTCGCGGTCCCGATAGCGGATGCTGCCGCCGGTCGGTTCCACGAGCCTCAGGATCAGCCGCCCGGTGGTTGTCTTGCCGCAGCCGCTTTCGCCGACCAGCCCCAGGACTTCACCGGCGGCCACATCGAAAGAAATGTCGTCCACGGCCAGGATGCTGCCTTGGCGTCTGGTCAAACCGCCTCTTCCGGTTACGAATTCCTTGCGCAGATCGCGCACCGACAGAAGTGGAACGTCTGTCACCGCGACTTCCCTTCGAAACGGTAGCCGGTGTTGCGGATGCAGGCCGCTTCGTGTCCCGATCCGACTTCGACCAGAGACGGCACGGCCAAGTCGCATTCCGGTCGGGCGTAGGAACAGCGCGGCGCGAACCGGCAACCCGGCGGCAGATCGGACAAGGGTGGCACGGTACCCCGGATGGCGTTCAGGCGCTCGGACGTGCTGTCGATGCCGGGAATGCTTTCCATCAGCGCTTCGGTGTAGGGGTGCCTGGGGTTCTCGAAGATGCTCGTCGCGCCGGCCTTTTCCAGGATCTGCCCGAGGTACATGATCATGACCCGTTCGGTGAAGGCCGAGACGACGCCAAGGTCGTGGCTGATCAGGACGATGCCCATCTTGTACTCGTCCTGAAGGCTCAGCATCAGGTCGAGGATCTGCGCCTGGATCGTGACATCGAGCGCCGTGGTCGGCTCGTCCGCGATCAGGAGCTTCGGTTGGCAGATCAGCGCCATCGCGATCATGATCCTCTGGCGCATACCCCCGGACAGGCGGTACGGAAAGTCGTCGATCTTCTGCTCTGGCGACGGGATGCCCACCCGTTTCAGAGCGTCGATCGACCTCTCACGCGCCTCCTTTCGGGAAACGCCCAGATGGCGACGCGCGGTTTCTCCCAGTTGATGACCTATCGTCAGAACGGGGTTGAGCGCCGTCATCGGCTCCTGAAAGATCATTCCCATCTTCGATCCGCGCAGGTTCTGCAGCCGCGTTTCCGGCAGCGTCAGAAGGTCTTCGCCCATCAGGCGCAGCTTTTTTGCGCGCAAGGTTCCGCCTTTCGGCAAGAGCCTCATGATGGCGAGCGCGGTCATGCTTTTTCCGCTGCCGGATTCACCGACGATCCCGACAATCTCACCGGGGTCGAGCCGGAAGGAGATGTTGTCGAGGATACGCGTGCTGCCGAACGTGACCGTCAGATCCTCGACCTCGAGCAAAGGAGCTTGCTGCTTCGGCATGGGCGGCACCGTCCGCAATCCTTCCGTCGGCTGTTCGCTTCCCGGCATCGTGGTTGGGCCACTCCCTGTTTGCCATCGCTGGCCTTGTCTGCTCGCCTGGATCGTATACTATTATACGATCCTGAATTGGCAAGCCTCGGTACGCACCCCATGGACAATCCGAACATCATTTTCGTTCTTGTCGACCAGATGCGGCGCGACGCGTTGTCCTGCGCCGGCGACATGAACGTCAGAACACCCAATCTGGATGCGCTTGCCAAGACCGGAGTCCGGTTCACGGCGGCAAACGCGACTTTCCCGGCCTGTGTTCCCAGCCGGTTCTCGATCCTGACCGGCCATTACGCCCATACGCGCAATGTTCCTGCACTGGGATACAGGTTGTCGCCGGCCGAGTATACCTTGGGAGAAGCCATGAAATCGGCGGGCTACAGCACCGCCTACGTGGGGAAATGGCATCTCTATTCCGCCTACGGCGTCAGCGGCGGACTGACCCTGTCGCAAGCCTCCCGGACACCGGTTCCCGCGACACACAGGCGAGGCTTCGACGTCTGGCGGGGGTTCGAGCTTCGGAACGACTATTACGACAGCTACGTTTTCCACGACGACGAGACCACGCCGCGCAAGCTGCCCGGCCACCAGACAGATGCGCTGTTCCGAATCGCCGAAGACTGCATCCGCGACCGCGACCCCGTGAAGCCGCTTTTCCTGACACTGTCGGTCGAAGCGCCGCACCCGCCCTTCGTCGCCACGCCAGAACATCTTGCACGAAGGCAAGCGCAGGGTCCGCTGCACCTTCGTCCCAACACGGACATTCACGGCATCGAGTTCTTTCCGCCGGAATGGTACGAACCCGACGGTCCGGCGGGCGCCGTCGATCCCTCGGATCCGGTCTCGGTCGAACGCGTGTTCGAAGCGAACATGCTGGCCTACTACGCGATGATCGAGCAGATCGACGACAACATGGGCAGGCTGGTTCGGCTTCTGGACGAGGAACGGATGACCGGCAACACGATCATCGTCTTCATGTCGGACCACGGCGAACTTGGCGGCAGCCACGGGCTTCTGGGCAAGGCACAGCCATGGGAGGAATCCGTCGGGATTCCGTTGATCGTGGCGGGGCCGGGTGTGTCGGGCGACAAGATCAGCGGGCTTCCTGTCTGCACCGAGGATGTGTTTCCGACTTTCGTCGGTCTCGCCGGAGGCGCCGCACCCGAAGGTTTGCCGGGTCTCGACCTATCGGAATTCCTGCGGGGGGCCTGCGATGAGCCCGACCGCGACGGGGTCCTGCTGGAGTTCGTCACCGAGACGCGCGCGAACCGCGGCTATTATGACGAGACATGGCGCGGCATCCGCACGCGATCCCACAAATACACGGTCATTGGCAACCGAAGCGGTGCGCGTCCCTGGCAATTGTTCGACCTTGACGTCGACCCCTGCGAGCAGCGGAACCTGTTGTCCGAGAACGGAAGCGAAAGCCTGGCGGCCGATCTTCACGGCAGGTTGTCGGCGTTGCTCGACACGGCACAGGACGATTACGCCCTGGCGCCTGCATTCGGTCTGCCGGGAAGGGCCTGCGTCGCGACCTAGCCCGCCCTGCGGCCCTCTTCGATGTCGCGCAACTGCCGAACGAGGTCTTCGTAGTCGACCGCGCGGGTGTATTCCAGAATGTGGATATGCATCAGGCGATCGAACTCGACCTTGTCTCCGATCTTGAGCGCGGCAACGACATCGTCATGTTCGGCCACGATGTCCTTCAGCGTCTTGCGCAGCGTTGCGAGACCGAAAATGATCGTCAACTGACGCGAGAGCGGCTCCCATGTGCGCACCAGGGCGTCGTTGCCGGACAACTGGCAAAGGCAACGGTGAAAGTCGGTGTCGAGTTTCGCAACGCTGAAGCTGTCGTCCTTCTCGGCGGCGGTGTGCATATCGTCCAGAATAAGCTGAAGCGGTTCGATCAGGTCCGGATTCTCGGCGATACGGGGCATTGCCTCGGCGCCGGCCAACTGTTCGAGGACAAGGCGAACCTTGAGAATTTTCTCCAGACCCCCGATGTCCACGCTCATCAATCGCATGCCGCGGTAGCGCTCGTTCACCACGACCGCCTGGCTCTCGAGCAGGCGCAAGGCCTCTCTGACCGGGATGCGGCTGACGTTCAAGGATCGCGCGACTTCCGCCTCGACGATCCTGTCCCCCGGAAGGAATACTCCTTTGGCGGTTGCTTCGACGATGGCGTCAACCACCTGATCGACAAGGGTTTTCGATTCAAGCGGCGCAAGATCGCCGCGCTTGCCAGCAGATGACCTACCAATGTTCACTTCGGCGTCCCTCAATTTTCTTGACAACAACCTTTCACCCGCACATCGTATACGATTATACGATCCAGTGTCGTCTGGACCGGTATAGCGGCGACAAAAGACCGCGGCAAGCCCGAGCTGTGTTCGGGAGAATCAACAGGGAGATCGCAGACATGACAAGACTGCAAAGCATCTCAGTACACATGAGAACCTTACTGACACTCGGAACGGTCGCCATCGCCACCACGATGACGCCCGGCGCCGTTGAAGCCCAGACCAAGGGTGGCGAACTGGTTTTCGTCCAAGGCTCGAACCCCCCAAGCCTCGACGGCATGTCCACCTCTTCGCAGGCCTCGCGCAACATCACCATGAACATCTACGAGACACTCTACGGGTTCAGCGAGGATGTGAACCCGATCCCGATCCTCGCTGAAGGGGTCGAGATTTCGGACGATGGCTTGACCTATGTCTTCACCCTTAGGCAGGGGGTCATGTTCCACAACGGCAAGGAAATGACCGCGCGCGATGTCAAGGCATCGCTGGAGCGGTATCGCAAGGTCGGCGCGACGGCGA
>CAZRNL010000308.1:0-4160 GCA_964601395.1 uncultured Silicimonas sp.
CCGCCCCCCGCCGCGCGAGCCGCGCCAGTGCCACATCTAGAAGGCGTACCGTCAGGTCCAGCCTGTCCTCCGCTCCACGTTGTGCTGCCTTCTCGGCCAGTGCCAGGGCTTTCTGGCGGTCCATTCTGGGCGCGTTCGAAAGCAGATCGATGATGCCTGCATATAGTCCCGGACCGTCCAGAGCCGCCAGCCGAAGCGCTTCTCCGACAGAACCGCCGGACAATTCGGCCAGCGCCGGCGTAGCTTCCGCGGACCCGCCCGCTTGCGAGACTGCCGCGGCAAGCGCCTCGGGCTCAAGCGGCCCAAGTCTCAATTCCCGGCACCGCGAACGTATGGTGGGAAGGAGGCGGGCAGGGCGATGGCTCACCAGAAAGAGAAGGGCGTTCCTGGGCGGTTCCTCCAGAACTTTCAGAAGTGCGTTGGCCGCTGAAGTGTTCATCTCGTCGGCGCTGTCGACGATGACGATCCGATACCCGCCATCGACCGAGCTCAAGCCGAAAAATCCGTTCAGGCGGCGCACTTCGTCGACGGTTATCTGGGTCTTGAACCGCTTCCTGTCGACGTCCCACGGACGGCGAAGCAGCATGATCCCCGGTTCCGACATTGCAGCCACGAGACGCGCGACCGGGTGATCGCGGGGTACATCCAACGTGTCTGCGAGTGGCGGCACCTCGAAGAGACCCGTATCCGCGCGGGGCGGGTGTGTAAGAAGAAAGATTGCAGCGCGCCACGCCAACGTGGCTTTACCTACACCTCTTGGACCCGTCAGAAGCCACGCATGATGCATCCGGTCGCTCTGCACCGCGGCCAGCAACTCGGCTTCGGCAGCGCCTTGTCCGTACAGGCGCCCGGTGTCGCGCGGATGCGGTGCGCCGTCCAGTCGGTCGGCTTCGGGAAACGCATCATCTGTCATGGTGCTCTGTCCACCTCGGACAGGACTGCGTCAGCAACCGCTTCAGGGTCCCTTGCGCCGTCGATGATCCTGAAACGCCTTGGTTCCTCGGTCGCCAGTCGGAGGAAGCCGTCGCGCAGCTTTGCCTGAAATTCCAGTCCCATGTCCTCGAACCTGTCTTCGCCGCTCCGGCGCGCAAGTCCCCGTCGCAGGGCATCTGCTGGCGGCATGTCGATTATGAAGGTCAGGTCCGGTTCTGTCGCGATGACCGCATCGTGAAGGATGTCGACCAGGTCTCGCAATTCGCCGCGGGCAGCACCCTGATAGACCCGTGTAGAATCCGCGAAACGATCCGATATGACGGTCGCGCCAAGGGCCAGAGCGGGACGGATGGTTTTCTCCAGATGGTCGCGTCGGGCCGCCGTGAAAAGGAGAATTTCGGTTTCGGCTGACCAACGGTCCGGATCGCCCTCGACCAGAAGCCTGCGTATGTCCTCTGCGCCGGGCGACCCACCTGGCTCACGCGTCAGAACGACGTTGACACCTCTGGCCTTCAGTGTCGCCGCAAGCCTGCGGGCCTGCGTCGATTTTCCCGAACCGTCGATGCCTTCGAAGGTGATGAAACGTCCGACACTCATTCCATGAGCGTCTGCACCTGACCCATCGCCTTGTCAAACAGGACATGCGCCGAAGCGCGCACGCGGGGCAGGAAGCCGCCCCGCACGACGTCACGGTCCGCAACCAGCGGGATGCGTTTCTCGGGCATGTCCCGGGCGTTCACGACCAGTTCGGCGATGGTCTGTCCTTGCGTTACAGGCGCCTCGATGGGCGAACGATACTCGACGCGTGTTTCAAGCGACTCCTGACCCACAGCCGGCACCAGAAGGTCGATGTCGCTGGCAGCGACGGCGTTGAGTTGCTGATGATCTCCAAGCCAGACCGGGACCGCGGTAAGGACGTCTCCGGCGCGAGCGATCTTCTTGCTAAGGAACTGCCGGAAGCCCCAGTTGATCATCGCTTCCGCTTCCTGTCGGCGTTCCGCCTGGGAATTCAGTCCCGTGAAGACGAAGACGATCCTGCGATCGCCCTGAACAGCGGACCCGACAAACCCATAACCCGCCTCTTCGGTGTGACCGGTCTTCAGCCCATCCGCGCCAAGGCCGAGGCCAAGGACCGGGTTCCGGTTGAAACGGTTCGATGGAGAGCGGCCGTCGAAGTCATACTCGGCCAGTGCGAAATATCCGTAGTACTCGGGATAGTCCGTGATCAACCGTGTCGCCAGAACTCCAAGGTCGCGGGTCGACATCCGATGATTGGGGTCCGGCCAACCGGAGGCGTTCGTAAAGTTCGAGTTGGTCAGCCCTATCTCGGGGGCGCGGGCGTTCATCTGGCGTGCGAAGGCTTCCTCGGTTCCGGCAAGCCCTTCTGCCACCACGACGCAGGCGTCGTTGCCAGACTGCACGATTATTCCCTTGATGAGACTTTCGACGGTCGGTCGGTCGGTCTCATCGAGGAACATGGTCGAACCACCCATCTGGCGGGCCTTAGTGGACACGCCAAACGTGGTGTCCAGCGTCACACGTCCGTCCCGAAGAGCGTCGAAAAGCATGTAGAGGGTCATAATTTTCGACATCGACGCTGGAGGAAGCAGTTCCTCCGAATTCTTTTCGAAGAGCACCGTGCCGGTGTTCACGTCATAGAGATATGACGCCCGTGCCTGGGTTTCAAATTCCGCCCGCGCCGGTTCGGGCCTGATCCCGCAGGCGGAAATGACGATGGCGATGGTCAGTAGCGTGATGCGTCGCAGCATTGCACAGTCTCCCGATCAGTTCGGCGCCAGAAAGGCGTCCTTGAAACCCAGCTTCGCAACCTGGGCAAGTATTGCGGCTTGGTCGTCGGCGCTTTGGACCGGACCGACGAAGACGCGCCAGAATGTCTTGTTGTCGGTGGTCTGCTCTTCGACCGTTGGCACAATGCCCGCCTGCCGGAGGTTGGCTGCAGCGGAGCTGGCGTTCTCTTCTTCGCTGAACAGACCGACCTGGATAAAGGGGTTTCTCACGCTGGAACTGGCGGGCTCCGGTTCGCGCGTCGGCGCTTCTGCGGCGGCGATCGCTGCGGCAGCCCCCGACGCCACCGGATCGAGAGGTGCAGTCTCGACTACGGGGACTTCGGCGCTTTCCGTGATGTCCTCGATCAGGGCGGTGTCTGCTTCGGTGGCGATGTCACCGGCGGGCTTGTTGCGGAGGCTGTTCCTGAAACGGCCCCAGAAGCCCGGCTGCCGCGGTTGGTCGAGCGTTTCCACTGCAAGCGCCGCTCCTGCCACGGCTGCGACATCATTCTCGCCGGAAGGCTCTTCTGCCTCGGTCGAGGGGGCGTCGGTCGGAGCGCCTTCGTCCGAAAGGGGCAGGGGCTCGGGAGCGATCTCGATCTCTTCCTGACGAATGACAACGATGGAAAGTTCGGTGGGCTGCCCGGCGAGCATGCCAAGAGCGGCGGCGGCATCGGAGGACACCTGGATGCGTGGCCCTGGATTGGCCCGCTCACGACGGAAAAGCGCGCCCGAGACGCTTTGCCCCGTCTTGGTATTGGTGATCTGCGCCCGTTCGGGGTCGGACACGTCCGGATGGGCTACCCAAACTCCACCGAGAGACGGCCTGCCATCCCACAAGGCATTCTCCGAGGTACTGAAGATGTCCGGTCGCTCGGTTTCACGAATTTCTGTGCGGACTTCGCTTTGTCCCAGAAGGCTTTCGGTGCCGTCGGCGGGTGTGTTCGTGCTCTGCAGTTCCTGGCACCCGGCCAAAGCAAGAGCCAAGGGAACGAAGATCGCCGCACGTCGCGCCGGACCAAAAATCATCTGCCTGCTCCTCGGCCTTTACGGCCTTATCCTCGGGACAAAGGCGCAGTCGCGCCTCCGGCTTGGTGCCGGTTTGTCTCAGTCTACCTTGGACGGGTCGCCATGAAAAGCCATGGTGAAAACCTTCAGCGATCAGGTGCCGAGAAACGTGTCAGGGATTTCGGGAGAACATCTTTCAGAATCGGGATATGGCCGCTAACTAGTCCGCATCGGAGGAGTGGCAGAGTGGTCGATTGCACCGGTCTTGAAAACCGGCGTGCGTGAAAGCGTACCGTGGGTTCGAATCCCACCTCCTCCGCCACCATCTAAAATATTGATTTTAAATGAAAATACTCCGGAATTCCCGTCGCGATTCTGGCGGCTTGGCCGATATGCCTGCATCCGGATCCGTGCTTTGGAGACTAATTTCGC
>CAZRNL010000309.1:0-4122 GCA_964601395.1 uncultured Silicimonas sp.
TACCGCAATGCCCATGGCAGCACCCCCGCGCAGGACCGCGCGGCGGGTCAGGGACGGATCGGGCCTGCTTCTCATCTCATGTCTTTCCGGTTATGATTTTCTTTCGCCCTATCATATGGCGCAGGTGCCGCAGTGGCAATTCAAACCGGCGTCATGTCGTGTTTGTGCGTTTGTATCCTGCGCGCGGGCAGGATACGTCAGCAAGACACGAATGCGAAGGCTCCCCGATGATGCGACTGCGTGCCGGACTTCTCCTGTTGACTGCCCTTGTTTCCGCATGTGCGCCAGCGGGGCCGCAACTGCCCTCCGGGGCTTATCAGATCCGGCCCGGCGACGTGCCGGAAATCCAGTATCGCATGCTCGATTCGGTCAATGCGCTCCGGTCGCGGGCAGGGGTCGCGCCCGTGAACATCGACGCACGGCTGACGGCGGCGGCACAAGCCCATGCGGTGGACATGTCCCGGCAGCGCCGCGCCTGGCCGTTCGGAGCGGATGGATCGTCGCCCTATGACAGGCTGTCGCGTGCAGGTTTCGGTGGCGCACTGGTGGCCGAACTCTATGCTCAGACTTTCGAAACCGAACTGGATACGTTGGCGGCGTGGGTCGATGACGGCGCCTGGGGGGCTGAAATTCTGGCGGCGGATGCCACCGACATGGGCTTTGCCTGGCAACAGGATCCGAGCGGACTTCTGTGGTGGGTCATCGTGATGGCAGACCGTACCGCGCCCGGCCCGCTTTCCGCAACGTCAGCCACCGCATTCTGAACCAATGCGCCGGCATTTGCCCTGACGCGCGACGCCCTTACGTCCTCAAGCCACAGGTTCCCGGATCGCAAGACCGGTTCAACAGGCTCTTTCCCTGTTATGTCATCGTGTGGACTGGGTGCGACCAACCCCCATCTTGCGCCGCGAAATGGCCGCTCCGTGTTGGGCCCGCCCGCAAGCCGGGGAACGGTTTCGCGGCAGGGCGGCACCCCGCGTGTCGTTCCCGCGAAAATGTGAGCCTACCGAAACGTCAGCAGCAGCGCCACGCTGCCAGATCCGCATCCGTGCGGCATCTGCGGTGCGCCGCGCAGGCCCGATGGCCACCGGGTCAGCGCGAGATGTAGATCGGTGTGCCGACGGGCACCATCGCGAAGATATGTTCCATCTCCTCATCGGTGACGGCGATGCATCCGGCCGTCCAGTCCCGGTTCCGACCGCCATTGCCCGCCGTCCCGTGAATGAAGATGTCCCCGCCAGGCTTCACCCCCGCCGCCGCCGCTGCCGCCCGGTCCGCAGTGTTGGGGTATGAAATCCCCAGCGACAGATGAAAGGCGCTGCGCGGGTTGCGGCGGTCGATGACATACATGCCTTCGGGCGTCCGCCCGTCGCCTTCGGCGGCCTTGTGACCGTCCGGCGAAAAACCAAGCCCGACGTCATAGCTTGCCAGAACGTCCGTCCCGCTGATCAGATACATCTTCCGCCGTTCCTTGGCGACGTAGACCTGGGTCACGGCTGGTCCGTCATAGGACAATATCTGTGGGGCAGGCCGCCCACAAGAAGAAAGAGCCACCACAAGTGGCAGCATCAGGGACAGTATCAAAGCGCGCATTGTGTTCTGCTCGAATTATTGGGTCACGCTGTGGAACGATACGCCAAGCGGTCGGTTTGCGCAAAGCAGAATCACGCGCGCCGGTTGGTGCCGGTCCCCGTGTCGGCCAGACGTGCCTCAATGGTGCGCAACCGGTCCAGCACCTCGTCCCGATAGCTTTCGGTTTGTGCGACTTCCTCTGCGGAATGGGCGTCCTGCATCGAGTTCACGATCAGACCCACCAGCAGGTTCACCACGGCAAAGGTCGTCATCATGATGAACGGCACAAAGAACGCCCAGGCATAGGGATAGACCTCCATCACCGGGCGCACGATGCCCATGGACCAGCTCTCCAGGGTCATGATCTGGAACAGGGAGTATGCGGATTCCCCGATGGTGCCGAACCATTGCGGAAACGTGGTGCTGAACAGCTTGGTCGCCATGACCGAGAAGACGTAGAACAGCAGCAGCAGAAGCGCGACGATGGACCCCATGCCCGGAATGGCGGCGAGCAGGCCGCCGACGACGCGGCGCATGGACTTGATCGCGGAGATGAGCCTGAGCGCGCGGATGATGCGCAGGGCGCGCAGCACGGAGAGATTGCCGGTGGCGGGCACCAGCGCGATGCCGACCACGATGAAGTCGAACACGCTCCAGGGGTCGCGGAAGAACTTCCAGCCATGCGCCAGCATCCGCGCCGCTATCTCGACGACGAAGACTGCGAGGATGATCGTGTCGAGCGCGAGCAGCAGCGGCCCGGCCATGGCCATGGCGGTGGGGCTCGTCTCCAGGCCGAGGATGGCCGCGTTGACGACGATCAGCGCCATGACGATGCGTTCCGTCCAGGGGCTGGCGAGGACGGGGCGAAGGCGGGCGGTCAGGGAGTCCATATTCAGGTCGATCCATCTCGCATAGGCGCCCGGACGGGCGCATCGCAGCTATCTAATGCCGAAGTCCGGCCTGTTCCAGAGCAGGCGGCAGGTCAACCCCGGGGATTGGCGTGCGGCGCGACGCCACGCACCCTATGGCTGGGAGAGGCAACCGATTAGAATAGGCGCATTGAAGTACCGCGCGGGAGAGAAAAAATGCCCAGTAAGCTCCGCATTTCGAGACGTCGCTTTCTCCAGGCCAGCGGCGGCGCGGCTTTTTCCGCGGCCGGAGGCTCCGGCCTCGCCCTCTCCTCCCCCGCCGCGATGGCCGCAGCGGAAATGAAATCGTCGCAGGTGCCGGGTTTCTATCGCTTCAGGCTGGGCGGCTTCGAGGTGACCGTGCTGAGCGACGGCTCCTATGACGTGCCCACGTCTCTCATGGGCATCAATGTGCCGCGCGAGCAGGTCAAGTCCTATCTCGAGTCTCACCTGCTCGACGCCGAGCAGGGCATCGCGCATGTGAACATTCCGCTCATCAACACGGGCAAGGAACTGGTGCTGGTCGATGTGGGAGGGGGCATGAACTGGATGGCCACGGCCGGCAGGCTGACAGACAATCTGAAGGCGTCCGGCTACAATCCGGAGGATGTCGACAAGGTCATCCTCACGCACGGCCATCCCGACCACATCTGGGGACTGATCGACGAATTCGAGGAGGCCCCCCGCTTCCCCAACGCACAGTATTTCATCGGCGCGGAGGAGTGGGAGTTCTGGGCGACGGACAAGGCCGCCGCCGCGTTGCCCGAGCAGTTCCAGGGCTTCGCGATCGGTGCGAAGAAGCACCTGCTGCCGGTGGCGGAAAAAGTGAAGCGGGTGAAGGACGGGGAGGAGGTCGCCCCCGGCATCGCCATGATCTCCTTCCCAGGCCACACGCCGGGGCATATGTCCGTCATGGTCAACTCCAACGGCAAGAGCCTGCTGGTGACCGCCGACGCCATCACTCACCCCTATGTCTCCTTCGAGCACCCGGGGTGGCGTCCGGGCACGGACACCGACGCGGAGATGGGCGAGAAGTCGCGCAGGAAGATGCTGGACATGGCGGCGGCCGACAGGCCGCTCACGCTCGTCTACCACGCTTCCTTTCCCGGGCTCGGGCGCGTGGCGCGCGCCGGCAATGCCTATCGCTGGTTGCCCGCCAACTGGCAGTGGGAGCTGTAGGCTCAGCTCCCCGTTCAGGGAGGCGTCAGCCGGTCGAGCCGCAGGCGGTGGCGGTCGTCCGTGAGGAGCCTGGCGGAGGCGAGCACGGCCAGGAGCACACCCGCCGCGGTCGTGCCGGCGATGAGGAACATGATCATGAGCTGGTACTTGGCTGCTTCCACGGGGTCGATGCCGGACAGGATCTGACCCGTCATCATTCCAGGCAATGAGACGACGCCGGTGGCGGCCATGGCGTTGACGATGGGCATCAGCCCCGTGCGCAGGGCCCGGCGCAGGACGTCGGACAGGGCCACGAATCGCGGCGCCCCCTGGGCGATGCGGGCCTCGATGGCGTTGCGCTCGCGCCGCGCGGCCGCCGTCAGCGTGTCCATGCCAAGGCTGATGCCGGTCAGCGTGTTGCCGAGCAGCATGCCCAGGATCGGCACCACGTAGCGCGGCGCATACCACGGCTCGGGACCGATGA
>CAZRNL010000310.1:0-4121 GCA_964601395.1 uncultured Silicimonas sp.
CTGCGCCGGCGGCACGCTGGGTATCCTGATCCCGCCCTCGATCATGCTGATCGTGTACGCGGCCACCTCGGGCGTCTCGATCGTGCGCCTTTACGCGGCAGCGCTTTATCCGGGGCTGTTGCTTGTGGGGCTGTATCTCTCCTACATCGTGATCCGTGCAATCCTGAACCCGTCGCTGGCACCCAAGCCCAGCAGGGAAGAACTCCCCGAGGTGCCGCTTGGCAAGATGCTGTGGATGCTGGCCACCAGCTTTCTGCCGCTTGCGGTCCTGATCCTTTCGGTGCTGGGGTCGATCCTGTTCGGCCTGGCCACTCCGACCGAAGCCGCCTCGATCGGCGCCCTCGGCGGCATCGTGCTGGCTGTCGCCTATCGCGCGATGACCTTCGACCGGCTGCGCGAAAGCGTCTATCTGACCGTTCGCACGACCGCGATGGTTTGCTGGCTGTTCGTCGGCTCGTACACCTTCTCGGCCGTCTTCAGCTATCTCGGCGGCGAACATGTGATCGCCGAGTTCGTCAAGAGCCTTGATCTGACGCCGATCCAGTTCCTGATCATCGCGCAACTGATCATCTTCCTTCTGGGGTGGCCGCTGGAGTGGTCCGAGATCATCATCATCTTCGTGCCGATCTTCCTGCCGCTGCTGCCGTTGTTCGGGATCGATCCGCTGTTCTTCGGCGTGCTCGTGGCGCTGAACCTGCAGACGAGCTTCCTGACTCCGCCAATGGCGATGAGTGCGTATTATCTGAAGGGAATTGCGCCACCCAACATCAAGCTGACCGAGATTTTTGCGGGCGTGCTGCCCTATTGCGGTATGGTGCTGATCGCCATGATCATCCTGTACAACTTCCCGCAGATCGTCTTCAGCTTGCCGGAAGCCTTCTATGGCCCGTCGCGATAAGACAGATGCGGTTCTGGGGCTTGGGGCGGTCGAGTTGCGCGACCGCCTCGCTTCGGGGGCGCTGAAGGCCGTCGACCTGGTCGAGGCCTGCCTGGCGCGGATCGCGGAACTGGAGCCGCAGATCGGCGCCTGGGCCTGGCTTGACGGAGACCACGCGCTGCAACAGGCGCGGCGTCTGGATCAACGGCGTCAGTCGGGCAAACCGCTCGGGCCGCTGCACGGGCTGCCCGTTGGCCTGAAGGACATCATCGACACCAAGGGTATCCCGACCGAGAACGGCACGCCCATCGACGCGGGTAGGGTGCCGAACGAGGACGCGTGGATCGTGGCGCGCCTGCAAGCGGCGGGTGCGGTCATTCTTGGCAAGACAGTCACCACGGAATGCGCCTACATGCATCCGGGCAAGACCCGCAATCCGCACAACTCCGCGCACACGCCCGGTGGATCATCGCAGGGATCGGCCGCAGCCGTGGCCGCCGGCATGGTGCCGCTTTCCGTAGGCACGCAAACGGGCGGGTCGGTCATCCGGCCTGCTTCCTTCTGTGGCGTCGTCGCTCTGAAGCCCAGCTTCGGGTTGATCCCGCGCACTGGCATACTTACGCAATCGCCCTTTCTGGACACCGTCGGTGTCTTTGCGCGAAGCGTCGAGGACTGCGCGCTTCTGGCAGAGGTTCTGGTCGGTCACGATCCGGCGGACCGAGCGACCGGGCCGGTCCCGATGCCGCGCATGTTGTCCGTGGCCAAATCCGACGTGCCCGTCACCCCGGTGTTCGGCTTCGCCAGACCACCCGGATGGGACGAGGCCGATGCGCAGATGACCGCCGCGATCGAAGAGCTGGCGGCGCTTCTGGGCGAGCAGTGTTTCGAGGTTCCCATCCCCGGCCTCGAGGAGGTCGCCGCGCTAAGGCAGCGGATCAACTTCGCGGAAATGGCCAAGTGCTATTACGGGCTGGAGCGGCGCGGACGCGACCTGATGTCAGACAAGCTGAAAGCGGCCATGGATGAGGGCAAGTCCGTCCTGGCGCGCGATTATCTCGCGGCGCTCGACTGGCGCGACGTGATGAACGCGGGACTCGATGCGGTCTTCGCGCGCTGCGATGCGATCCTGTGCCCCGCCGCGCCTGGCCCCGCACCCGAAGGGCTCGAAGATACCGGCAGTGCCATATTCAACGGACTTTGGACCTTCAGCGGGATGCCCGCCGTAACCCTGCCCGTGTTCACCGCCGAGAATGGCCTGCCGATGGGCGTGCAACTGGTCGGACGGCGCGGCGATGATGCGCGGCTGTTGCGAACCGCCCGCTGGTTGGCCATATATCTAGAAACCCGCGATGATGGGAACGGAAACGATGAATAAGCTCATGGCCATCTTTGCCTTCCTCGTGCTGGTGGGCTTTCTGTCCATCCTCCTGATCCATGTGCCCCGCGTGGACCTTTCGCTGGTCATCGCCTTCACGGTGCTTCTGGCAGCCTGGGATCTCTATACAACGCACCGGAAAAGCGGACACTGAGCCGCAATCGCCGCGACGTTCAGGGACGTGACCGGCACGGGGGAGAACCCCCGCGCCTCGCATGTCGAAGGCCGATTTCGCGGCTTCAGGTCTTCTTGCCGTCCGGAAGGATACCGTCCAGGTTCACGCCGATCTGATCGCCGATCTTCTTCATCGCGGGCAGTGCCACCGCCATGTCGAGGATGGACTCGATCGTCTGGCCGACGGGCGAGGGCGGGCCGCCGCCGCCAGAGCGGTCGAGGCCCGAGATATGGTTGATGTTGATGCCCCTGATCTTTTCGGCGGGCTTGACGATCTCGCTCAGGATCGCCGGCAACCGGTCCAGCCGGACACGCTCGGCCTCAAGCGCCATCGCGGCGTCGGAGCGGCCGTTCTCGGCCTTGATCCGCGCAGCCTCGACCTCGGCCTCGGCCAGCTTGTAGACCTTCATCGAGGCTGCTTCCTCGCGCCGGATCACGCCCTTGGCCTTGGCCACGTCCTGATCGGTGACGGACTGGATGCGGGCGCGGGTCGAGTTGGCTTCGGCGTCCTGCTCGGCGGCGAGGATGGCGAGTTTCTTGCGCCGCTCGGCCTCGGCCATCTGCCTTAGCGTCTGGATATCTTCCTCGGCCTGGATGAGAGCCGTTCGAGCGACGGTTGCTTCCGCGCGAGCCTTGCTTTCCTCCTGGCTCTTGGCGGAGGTCAGGATGATCTTTTCCTGTTCGGCCATTTCGAGTGCGCGGAGCTGCGCGATCTCGGCCTCGCGCACCTGCAATTCGCGCTGGATCGACGCCGACTGGATGTCCTGTTCCATCCGGATGCGGGCCTGGGCCGCGTCGCGTTCGGCATCGGCCTTGCGGCGCGCCACTTCCGAGAGTTGCGCGGCGAGAAGCATCTCGATCTCCTGCGCCTGCGCGATTTCGGCGCGGCGCTCTTCAAGCTCGATCTCAAGCCGGCGCTGGCTGGCCTCGACCTCGGCGCGGCGGACCGCGACGGCGGTCTCACCTTCGATCTCGGCGCGCTCCTTCTTCGACTTGGCGATGACCTCGGCCAGCTTTCTCATGCCGACTGCGTTGAAGGCATTGTTCTCGTCCAGCGAAGCGTAGGGTGTCTGGTCGAGCGCGGTCAGCGAGACGCTGTCGAGTTGCAACCCGTACTTGGTGAGCGTATCGGCAAGCGCTTCATGCACTTCAAGCACAAATGCCGACCGGTTCTCGTGCAACTCGTCCATCGTCATCCTGGCGGCGACGCTGCGCAGCGCATCGACCATCATGCCGTCGATCAGGGACTTGAGCTGATCGGGCTGGAAGGTGCGCTTGCCCAGCGTCTGCGCCGCGCGGGTGATGGCGGCCTCTTCCGGCATGACCGAGGCGTAGAACTCGGCGCCGACGTCGATCCGCATCCGGTCCTTGGTGATCAGCGAGGACTCGCCCGAGCGGGACACGTCCATGCGGATGGTCTGCATGTTGACCCGGCTGATCTCGGTGAAATACGGGATCGCCAGCGTTCCGCCGTCGATGACGACCTTGCGGCCGCCTAGTCCGGTGCGGACGAAGGCCACCTCGTTCGTGGCGCGCTCGTAGAACCACGCCGCCAGCGCGACGAGTGCCGCGGCGATGACGACGATCAGGATGATCCATCCAAGGGCTGTCATGGTCTTTCCTTTCTCAAAGGTCGTGGGCTGTGGCGGTCGCCGGGCTTCAGCGACGGGCGGTCGCCCAGCCCGTCAATGTCCG
>CAZRNL010000311.1:0-2998 GCA_964601395.1 uncultured Silicimonas sp.
CAGTACATGGTCCGCAAGTGGAACGAATTCATCGCGGCCTGATCCAGGCAGGGGCGCCGTTGCGGCGCCCCCAACATCTTTGCGGGACCCCATGGAAAAACTCCTGAACAACAAGACTCTGAGCGGGTGGCTTCTGGCCACGCCCCTGACGCTTGTGCTGGTGTTCTTCCTCGTGCTCCCGGTCGTGATGATCGTTGCAGTCAGTTTCTGGCGCGCGACGGAGTTCTCGATCATTCCCGACTTCGATTTCGAGAATTACCAGTTCCTGTTCGGTTCCCAAGTCACCTACCGGGTGTTCCTGAACACGTTCAGATACGCGCTCATCACCTGGACGCTGACGCTGCTGATCGGCTTCACGGTGGCCTATTACCTGGCGTTCCACATCCGGACCCAGACCTGGCAGATCGCCCTGTTCCTGCTCTGCACGATCCCGTTCTGGACCTCGAACATCATCCGCATGATCAGCTGGATTCCGTTCCTTGGCCGCAACGGCATCGCCAATTCTGCGTTGATCTCGTGGGGTGTGGTGGACGAGCCTGTCGAGTGGCTGCTGTTCAGCGACTTCGCCGTCATCCTGGCCTTCGTGCATCTCTACACCCTGTTCATGGTGGTCCCGATCTTCAACACGATGATGCGGATCGACAAATCGCTGATCGAAGCGGCGCGGGATGCCGGGGCGTCGGGCCTTCAGATCCTGTGGAACGTCATCATCCCGCTCACCAAGCCGGGCATCATGATCGGCACGATCTTCGTCGTCACCCTGGTGATGGGCGATTTCATCACCGTTCGGTTCATGTCAGGCAGCCAGTCGGCCAACGTCGGGCGGCTGATTTCCAATGATATCGCCTTGCTCGCCTATCCTTCGGCGGCGGCGACGGCGGTAGTTCTGCTGCTGACGGTCCTGATCGTGATCGGGCTTCTGCTGCGCTTCGTCGACATCAGAAAGGAGCTGTGACGATGGAGCCGCGCCCCAGATCCTTCTACGTGCTGTCAGGCTTCTTCGCGCTGTTCCTGCTGTTTCTCTACGGACCCACGATCACCATCGGCATCCTGTCCTTCCAGGGGCCGGGCGGTGGGCTGACTTTTCCGATGCGGGGCACGTCGCTGCACTGGTTCCACGATCTGTTCGAGCAACAGGCGGTGGGCGATATCTGGGGCAGTTTCCGGCGCAGTTTCGCGCTGGGCCTGATGGTCATGGTCACCACCGTCGTCGTCTCGGTCATGGGCGGGCTTGCGTTCCGCAAGCGCTTTTCCGGGTCGACCGTCCTGTTCTACCTGATCATCACCTCGCTGGTGATCCCCTCGATCCTGATCTCGCTGGGCGTCGGCCTGATCTTCTCGCAAAGCGGGATGGAGGTGCACTGGTCCACGTCCGGCTTCGGCTCGCAACTGACCTGGACGCTGCCGTTCGGGCTGCTGATCATGTTTGCCGTCTTCAACCGCTTCGACAAGAGCTACGAAGAGGCGGCGCGGGATCTTGGGGCAGGTCCCTGGCAGACGCTGCGCGACGTCGTCCTGCCGATCATCGCCCCTTCGCTGATCGGGGTGGCCCTGTTCGGCTTCACGCTCAGCTACGACGAATTCGCGCGCACCCTTCTGACGGCGGGCAGCTACAACACGCTGCCGCTGGAGATCTACGGCATGACGACAAACGTCACGACGCCGGTTCTTTATGCGCTCGGCACGCTGACCACGGTATTCTCGCTCCTGATGATCGGTTTTTTCCTTGGTGTCGCATGGTGGAGTTCCCGCCGGAAGGCGCGCGCCGGGTCCGACGCGGGCAAGGGGATGCTGTGATCGTCCTAATCAACCCGAACAGCACCATGTCGATGACCGAGGCGATGGTGCGGACGGCGGAATCCGCCATGCCCGGCGTGTGGTTCGAGGGCTGGACATCGCACGATGGCCCGCCAGCGATCCAGGGGCGCGCGGACGGCGATGCCGCAACGCCGCCGCTGCTGGAGCTTGTGAGCCAGGCGTCAGAGGCCGGCGCTTCGGCGATCATCATCGGGTGTTTCGACGACACCGGACTGGCCGAGGCGCGGGCCTTGGCCGATTGTCCCGTGATCGGCATAGGGCAGGCGGCCTATCACCTTGCAGCGTTGGCGGGAGAACGGTTCTCGGTCGTCACGACGCTGAGTGTTTCGGTGCCGATCCTGGAGGAGAATGTCCGCGCCTACGGCCTCGGCCGACATCTTGCGCGCGTCCGCGCCAGCGAAGTGCCGGTCCTTGCGCTGGAGCACGACGCCGACAGATCGGCAGAGCGCATCATTGCGGAGATTCTGGCGGCTGAGCGCGAGGACAATGTGCAGAGCGTGGTTCTGGGGTGCGGCGGCATGGTCGACATCGAGGGACGCGCCGGTGGCAGGACACGGATACGTCTGATCGATGGCGTCAGGGCAGCGGCGCGCCTGTCGTGTCTGCTATGATCTGGGAAACGTTTCGCAATTTCGCAGGCTAACCCACGCCCAGATCGAAGCGTTCGATCAGCGAGCGTTCGATCTGGTTGGCGAACTTGGCGACGGCGACGGGAAGCGTCCTTTCCTTCAACTGGCAGACATAGAGCAGACCTTCCGGCACGTCCCGGGTATCCAGCGGGCGGCTGACGATGTTGCTCTGCCCTTCGTCGACGGGCAGGCCGATCGGGATCTGGAACGAGATCAGGTTCTCGCGTGCCGGATAGTGCCTGAGGAACTCGAAATTGTCCGACTCGATGGCGACGGTGAGGCTCACCGAGGACCGCACCACCGCGAGGTCGATCAGGTGACGCACCCCGTAGGGCGATGTCGGCAGCGCAACGGCGTATTCCACGCAGTCCCGCAGCCGCAGCGTCGGTTTGGCGGCGAGGGGGTGGTGGGCGGCCATGACGGCGTGGACCTTCTGGCGGATGGTCGCCAGCACCTGCACATCGCTCAGCCGAACCGGCTCGAACACCAGCGCGATGTCGGCCGAGTGATCGACCAGCGCCTGTTCCGCGGCGGCCCGGTCCCGAACGTGA
>CAZRNL010000311.1:3008-4117 GCA_964601395.1 uncultured Silicimonas sp.
GTGAACGCCGAAGGTCACGGCGGAATGGTTCTTGCGGTAGAGGGCGATCTGGTCGGGAAGGAAATACGGCAGAAGCGCCTGGCTGCAGGCGATCGAGACGTGGCCCCGGCGCATGCCCATCAGGTCGGCGATCTGGCTTTGCAGCTTCGCGGTTTCCGAGACCTGCCCGCGGATGTGCTGGACCAGCAACTCGCCGGCGGTTGAGAGCCTGACGCCGCGCGGCAGCCGCTCGAAGACGGGGACGCCCAGTTCCTCCTCAAGCGCCAGGATGCGCCGGTTCAGGGCCGTCGAGGTGATTGCCAGTGTCTCGGCGGCCTTGCGGATCGAACCGGCCTTGGCGACCGTGTCGATGTAACGGAGAGGGGTCAGGTGTCGCATGGGTTGAGTGCTGCATTTTTTGCATCGGAACGATGCGATCTTAGCAGACGACGACAGCAGCAGAAAGCGGTCAGTGTTGGCGCAACCTTCATCGCGCGGCGTCGAGAATCCGTGCTGCCCCGCGCGCAACCGCACAGAGGAGTCTCGTCCATGCCCATGTCTTCGTTTTCCCGCCGTGGTTTCCTCAAGGCCGGCGCCGCCGTTACCGGCGCGTCCGCTCTCGGCACGCTTCCCGGCGCCGCGTTCGCAGCCGGCCACGCGCCGCTGACGGTCGGCTTCATCTACGTCGGCCCCAAGGATGACTTCGGTTACAACCAGGCCCACGCCGAAGGGGCCGCCGCCGTCAAGATGATGGAAGGCGTGACGGTCGTGGAAGAGGAGAACGTCGCCGAGACGATCGATGTGCAGAAGTCGATGGAATCGATGATCAACTTCGATGGCGCGACGCTGATTTTCCCGACCTCGTTCGGCTACTTCAATCCGCATATCCTGGAGCTGGCGCCTAAGTACCCCGACATCCGCTTCCAGCACGCGGCGGGCCTCTGGACCGAGGGCATGCCGGCCAACGTCGGCAGCTACTTCGGCTATATCGGCATGGGCCAGTATCTGAACGGCATCACCGCCGGTCACGCCAGCAAGACCAAGAAGATCGGCTTCGTCGCGGCGAAGCCCATTCCGCAGGTGCTGCTGAACATCAACTCGTTCCTGCTGGGCGCGCGCCAGGTCGATCC
>CAZRNL010000312.1:0-4075 GCA_964601395.1 uncultured Silicimonas sp.
GAGGCGCTGGCGCTGGCGCGGGACGGCTGCGTCACCGGCGCGAGCGCGAGGAACTGGGCCGGCTACGGCGACGCGGTCACGCTCGACCCGGCAATCGACCCGGCGATGAAGGCGCTGCTGACGGATCCGCAGACCAGCGGCGGGCTGCTGGTCGCCTGTTCGCCCGAGGCCGCCGACGACGTCCTGGCACTGTTCCTGCGCGAGGGATTCGACTCGGCGCGCGTCGTCGGCACGATGCAGGCCGGGCCACCCCGCGTCGACGTTTCCAGCTGAGCGGGCGTCGCACGGCGGTGAAGCCTCGGGACACGCTTTCCTGACGGGAGGGCGAACTCATCGCCCGAGGAGAAAGAAGAAGGACCGCCCGAGGTTACCCTGGGAGACCCTGTTCGAACTACGGGCATCCAGGGCTTCGTCTCGCCAGCCTGCGGAGCATAACGAAGACCCTTGTCCTGAACGCGGTTTGCCGAAATACTCCGACTCTCCCTGGCTCAAGATCATTTGAGCAAAGAATCATGGCGAGAAATTTTTCAATTAGTGACCGTCCATCCTCTCGGAGAAGTGACATGAAAACAAAGGGTCTTGCTCTGGCAAGTCTGGCGGCAGCTGCCACCTTGTCGTTCAGTGCAGCAGCACAAACCACCTGGAACATGGCAACCCCCTACCCGGAGGCAGAGTTCCATACCAAGAATATTCGCGAGTTCGTGGCGCAGGTCGCGAAACAAAGCGGTGGCGAACTGAACATCACGGTTCACTCGGCCCAGTCGCTCTTCAAACACCCGGAAATCACGCGTGCCGTGAGGGCAGGCCAGGTAGAAGTCGGCGAAACGCTGATGTCGAACCTGGCGAACCAGGATCCCATCTTCCAGGTCGACTCCATTCCCTTTCTTGTCACCGACTACAACTCAGCCCGAAAACTCTGGCAAGGGCAGCGCCCATTTGTCGAGGAGTATCTGAAGACCCAAGGCATGCGCCTGCTCTACGCCGTGCCATGGCCCGGCCAAGGCTTCTACACCAAGAAGCCGATCGACAAGATCTCTGATCTGGCGGGCGTCAAGTTCCGCACCATGAACTCGACCACCGAGCAGATGGCCACGTTGATGAAGGCCGTTCCGACCACCGTCGAGGCTGTCGAGATTCCGCAGGCATTCTCGGCAGGCATCGTTGACGCCATGGTGACCTCGGCTGCGACGGGTGTGCGCAGCGAAGCGTGGACCTTTGCAAGTCACTACTATGATCTGCAAGCCTGGAAGCCCAAGAACATGATCTATGTCAATGAGAGAGCGTTTGCCCGATTGAGCCCCAAGGCGCAAAAGGCGTTGCTCGATGCATCGGCCGAGGCGGAAACTCGCGGCTGGGTCATGAGCGAGCAGGTCTTTTCCGATTCAACCAAGCAACTCGCCGGGAAGCTGAAGTATCAGAAGCCTAGCGAGGAACTGGCCCGTGAACTGGCCAAGATCGGTGACGTCATGGCTGCGAATTGGACGAAAGCCGTCGGCTCCAATGCAGAGAAGATTCTTGCACCTCTGCGCTGAGACGTCCGCTCCCTGGACAAGCCGGCCTGCATGGCCGGCTTGTTGATGAATAAGCTTCACATCATGCTCACACGAGTTCTTGACCGGGTTTTCACCTGGAGCGGATATCTGGCCGGCATCTTTCTGGTGGCTATTGCGGTCCTGGTCGTCGGCCAGATCGTGGCCAGATTGCTGAACGTGCAGATACCTGGCGTGAGCGAGTTCGCCGGCTATTCGCTGGCCGCGACGAGCTTCCTGGGATTGGCTTATTCATTCCGCTCAGGGTCTCACATTCGCGTCACGCTGATAACCGAGAAGCTCCCGAGCCGGACCGAGCGCTACTTGCTGGTCCTGGTACTTTTTTTCTCTTTCGCCATGATCGGTATCTGGGCCTACAACTCGATTCAACTGGCCTACGAGAGCTGGGTATTCAAGGAAATGTCCTCGGGCATCCTGAAATATCCCATCTGGATTCCTCAGTTGAGCATGGGCATCGGGGTTACGCTGTTCTGCATTGCGATCCTGGAAGACCTGGCCAACGTTCTACGGGGCGAGATTCCCAACTTCGAGAAGAACAAAGAACAAGTCGAACTGGATTGATGCCATGGATGTCTCAATGATCGGGCTGATCGTGGCTGTCCTGATGCTGGTGCTCCTGGCCTCCGGCGTCTGGGTCGGCCTTACCTTGTTGTCCGTCGGCTTGTTCAGCATGCTGGCCTTCTCGCACGCGCCTGCAGCCAGCATCCAGTCCACGGTCATCTGGGGACAAAGCTCGAGCTGGGCGTTGACCGCTCTGCCTCTGTTCATCTGGATGGGCGAAATCCTCTATCGGAGCCGCCTCGCGAAGGACATGTTCGAAGGGCTTACACCCTGGTTGGCGGGCTTTCCTGGCCGACTGATCCATGTGAACGTCGTGAGCTGCGGAATCTTTGCGGCGGTCTCCGGCTCGTCGGCGGCAACCACAGCCACGATCGGCAAGATCACCATTCCTCAACTGCTCAAGCGCGGCTATGACGAGAGAACCGTCATCGGCAGCCTGGCAGGATCGGCCACCCTCGGATTCCTGATTCCGCCTTCGATCATCCTGATCGTGTACGGCGTGGCGGCTGACGTCTCGATCACACGGCTCTTCATCGCCGGGGTCTTGCCAGGCCTCATGCTGATCGCCCTGTTCATGGGGTATCTGGCGCTGTGGTCCCTGTTGAACCCTGGCAAGGTACCGGCACGCGAACCCCGCATTCCGATCCTGACTCGCATCCGTGAGACGGCAAAGCTGATCCCCATCGGGCTCCTGATGATCACCGTCATCGGTTCGATCTATGCCGGGATCGCCACGGCAACCGAAGCGGCTGCCGTAGGTGTGGTGGGTGCGCTGGTGATCGCCTTCTTTGGTGGCTCCCTGACCTGGAAGAATTTCGTCGACAGCGTCATGGGTGCGACTCGCACCAGTGTCATGGTGGCTTTCATTCTGTCGGGCGCGGCGTTCCTGTCAGTGTCCATGGGGTTCAACGCGAGTTGTCTGCGTGGGTCGGCGGCCTGGGACTTCAGAAGACGGAGCTGTTGCTCGCACTGACGCTGCTCTTCATCGTCATGGGCTGCTTCCTGGACGGCATTTCGATCGTGGTGCTGACGTCGGCAGTCATCATGCCCATCACGCAACAGGCCGGCATCGATCCCATCTGGTTCGGTGTCTTTCTGGTCGTCGTCATCGAAATGTCCCAGATCACACCGCCCGTGGGCATCAACCTCTTCATCCTGCAGTCCATGACCGGCAAGAACCTGTGGTTCGTCGCCAAGGCGGCATTCCCGTTCTTCATCCTGCTGGTGATCGCGACCGTCTTGCTGATCGCGTTTCCCGAGATCGCGACTTTCCTGCCCGACACGATTCGACAGTAGGCCTGCTGAGCGAAGGCGCGGCGGGCGTGCGCACACCGTTCGAAACGAAAGCACTTCGGCCCGCTGTTCGATTTCCGCAAGGCCTTTCAACCGTTCGTCGCGAAGGCCGTCCGCGGATCGGTCGGAGCTTCGGCCAAGCCGGGCGTGGGTCACAATCGACTCGAGCCGGTTTGCAAACGCCTGCTGCCCCCCTTCCAACCAGAGCGAGACTCTGATGAGTAATGCCACGCTCGACGATCTAGTCGCCGGACTTTCCGAGAAGTCGCTGAACTTCCCGACATCGGCTCAGGCGGCGCTGCGCGTGCTCGACGCCGTCAACAAGCCGGAGTGCTCCATCCCGGGCGCGGCTCGGCTGGTGCAGCTCGAGCCCATGCTCGCGGCCAAGGCGGTCGCCATGTCGAATACCGTGGCCTTCAACCGCTCCGGGCGGACCGTGACGTCGGTGCAGGACGCACTGCAGATGATCGGAATCCAGACCTTGAAGATGCTGGCCGTCAACGTTGCCATGGGGCAGATGACCGTCAACGCCGGCAGCGCCCAACGATCCATCGCAAAGCAGCTCTGGGATCATTCGATGCAGGTCGGCGCCATTGCGTACGTCCTTTCGCGCCAGGCGATGCCCAATCTGGCAGACGCCGCGATGTTCGCCGGCACCGTCCATGAACTGA
>CAZRNL010000313.1:0-2751 GCA_964601395.1 uncultured Silicimonas sp.
TGGGGCTGACGTCCATTGGGGATGCCGGACGGGGAAGGCCGCGGGCGCGGACGCATGGAAAACCTGATACTTCTGGTCTTCTGCTTCTCCGCCGGCATCCTCCTGCGCGTTCTGGGTCGATTTCCGCCGAACGCCTCGGCGGTGCTCAATTCGTTCATCATAAACATCGGCCTGCCCGCCATGGCGCTGGCCTATCTGAACGGGCTGACCCTTTCGACCGAACTTCTCTATGCGGCTGCAGCGCCCTGGGTGCTTTTCGTGCTGGCCATCGTGATCCTCTGGCCGCTCTGCCACGGTCTGGGGTTCCCGAGGCGTACCACGGGCTGCGTGATCCTTGTCGGCGGACTTGCAAACACCTCTTTCCTGGGCATCCCGATGATCGAGGCGTTCTACGGACCCGAATGGGTCAGCGTCGGCGTCGTGATGGACCAGCTTGGATCCTACATCGTGCTGTCGGTGCTGGGGATCGCCCTTGCGCGGGTCTTCGCGGCCGGGCCCGGACCTTCGCCGCGCGACATCGCGATCAAGGTCCTTCAGTTTCCGCCGTTCATCGCCACCATCGCCGGACTTTTGCTGATGAACACCACCTATCCGGTTTGGCTTGAGGGCATGCTTGACCGGCTTGCCGTCACTGTGGCGCCGCTTGCCCTTATCTCGATCGGTTTTCAGCTTCGGATCTCGGACATCGGTGGCAAGGTTGCGCCACTCGTCGTGGGACTTGCCTACAAGCTTGTCCTCGGGCCGCTGATTATCCTTGTCCTACTGGTTCTGGTGGCGGGTGGGAGAGGCACAGTGGCGCAGATCACCGTCTTCGAGGTTGCAATGGCGCCCATGGTGGGCGCATCAATCGTGGCGATGGAAAACGATCTCGACCCGCAACTTGCGACGCTTCTCGTGGGGCTTGGGGTGCCGATCTCTTTCGTCACACTGGTCGCATGGAGGTACATCCTTGCCGGACTATGACACCGATCTCACGGGGCGCTCCGACCTCATCCTCGCCCTTGCGACCGCTGTGGCCGAGCGCTCCGACAACGAGGATGCCCTCGGTCTGTCGCACTGGGACAAGGCAACATGGCAGTTGCTTCTGGCGACTGCGGACATCGTGACACTTGGCAGCGGCGATATCCTGATCGCGCGCGACAATGCCGGAGACGACCTCTACTTCGTTGTGGACGGCGTTCTCGAGGTTTCCGTCCCGCAGATGACGAGCTTTTCGATCGCACCCGGGTTTCAGGTCGGTCCCGGGTCTATCGTCGGAGAGGTCGCGTTTCTCAGCGCATGCGGCCGCACGGCAAGCGTGTGGTCGCGCGGGCCTTCGACGCTTTTCCGACTGTCCCACGCCGATTTCGATGCCTTCCGGGCGGCGAATCCCTCCCATTCATGCGACCTGATATATGCCATCGCGCGGATTCTGGCCGCACGCCTGCGCGCTGCGCAAAGCGGGGAACTGACGGCTTCTGGCAGTCGCCAGTCCGGTCTTTACTGATCCGGCCTCTCGGCGCAGTCTTTCCTCGTGATAGACCGTCTTTCCACCAGCTTCTCCGGTCAGCGCGGCCCGCTCTTCTGGCTTGGTCTGAAGACAGCCGTACTGACTGTGCTGACGTTGGGTATCTACCGCTTCTGGATGAAGACACGCCTGCGCCGCTATTTCTGGTCATCCGTCCGCCCCGGCGGGCTTCCTCTCGAGTACGTGGGGCAGCCGCTCGAGAAGCTTCTGGGTTTCCTCATGGCCGTGGTCATCCTGGCCTTCTACATCGGCGTCGTGAACCTGATCCTGATGTTCGCCACCCTGTCGCTGTTCGAGACGGCCGGCGCCGCGTATCTGCTGTCTTTCGCGGGCCTTGCCCCGTTGTGGTTCTATGCCGCCTACCGGGCGCGCCGATATGTGCTGGCGCGCACCCGCTGGCGCGGCATCCGGTTCGGCCTTGAACCCGGTGCCTGGGGCTATGCCTGGCGGGCGATGGCGCATTGGCTGGTGACGGTCCTGTCGCTTGGAATTCTCTGGCCGCGCATGACGTTCTTTCTCGAGAAGTACCGAACCGACCGGACGTGGTTCGGAGACCTGAAACTTGAACAGGGCGGGCGCTGGACCATGCTCTATCCGGCTGCGCGCCCCTTGATCTTCAGCGCCGTGTCGACCGCCGCCGTCGCCGCCGCGGCGGCGCTCGGGTCGCCCGGCTGGATGTTTCTGCTGTTCGCCACGGTCCCGCTTTTCTTCTACGGTCTGCTTCACTACCGCGTCCGAAGCTTCGCGATCCTGACGAATGCGAAACGCGCGGGCGGGATCACATTTGCCGCGACCCCGCGGGTCGGTCGCATTCTCGGGATCCACCTTGGCGGCAATCTGATCATCGGCATTCTTCTGGGAGGGATCGTCGGTGTCCTGACCGCGGTTCTTGCGGGCGGACTGATCGCGATGCAGGGGCCGGGGATAAGCGACTTCGACGCGGCGATGTCCGACGCGCCGGTGGGGCTTTTCGTCGGAATGGCGGCACTTGCCTACCTGTCGATCTTCCTGATGTGGCAGGTTCTGCGGCAGGTCTTCATCACCCTGCCCGTGTGGGAGCATTATGCCGAAACGCTGGCGATCAACGGCGCGCCGGCGCTTGCCGCCGTTACCCAGCGCGTCCGCGACGAACACGCCGAGGCCGAAGGCTTTGCCGAAGCGCTCGATCTCGGGTCGGCGATATGAGCGTCGTCTTCGCGGATTTCGTCGATGGTCAAAGTGCGCGGATACAGCGCGCCGAGGTC
>CAZRNL010000313.1:2761-4044 GCA_964601395.1 uncultured Silicimonas sp.
AGACCCTCTCAATAATTCCCCTCTCAATAATTCCCCTCTCAATAATTCCAATGTCACACTTCAGCACTATCAAGACCCAGATCCGAGATCTCGAAGCGCTACAAGCGGCGCTGTCGGACTTGCAGGTGGACTGGAAAGCCGGGCCTCACCCGAGGCGCCGGTGCGCCACTGGCGCCTCGACGACCTGCGAAGTCCGCGCGATCTGGCGCCTGATGGTGGCCTTGTCCTCACATCGGTCGCCGATCCGCTGGCGCGCCTTTATGTTCATGACGACGAGATGGTGCGAAGCCTGCGGGACCGCGCCCCCTGCCTTGATCGTCCACCGCCGGTCCGTGGCCTGCGCCGGGTCGGCATCTGGGGTGCAGGTGCGATTTCGTCGGTCGCGCTTATCCTTTTTGTTCTGGTGCCGATCCTTGCGAACCAGCTTGCCACGATCCTGCCAACCAGTGGCGAACGGGCACTTGGCGACGCGACCCTGGAACAGGTCCGTGCAGCGCTTGGCCAGGGCGGGGTCGGCGGACTGTCCATCTGCGATGATCCCGAAGGCTTGGCCGCACTTGACGAGATCAGGACGCGTCTCACCGGAAACATCGCCTTGCCCTATGACCTGACGGTGACGGTTCTGGACGACGATCTGGTAAATGCGTTTGCCCTGCCCGGCGGGCATGTCGTCTTTTTCCGTGGTCTCATCGATGCGTCGTCGAGCCCGGATGAAGTCGCCGCGGTCTTCGCCCACGAGCTTGGCCATGTCGTGGCCCGCGATCCGGTGCGCATAGCATTGCGATCGGCCGGGTCGATCGGGGTCCTCGGACTTCTTTTCGGCGACTTCGCTGGCGGTGCCGTGGTGCTTCTTCTGACGGAACGCCTGATCCAGGCTGCCTACACCCGCGAAGCCGAGGCCGCGGCGGACCTTTTCGCTCATGCCGCCCTGATCGATGCCGGCATTCGTCCCGATGCGCTGGCTGATCTCTTCGGGACACTTACTGATGAAGGGGGCGATGTTCCGGGCCTTGTGCAGCACTTCCTGTCACATCCGGCGCTGGGCGATCGCATCGCGGGCGCCCGAGCCGCGGCCGAAGCCGCAGACATTGCATTCACGCCGGCACTCGATGCCGCCGGCTGGGCGGCATTGCGGCGGATCTGTAATTAGGGGTGCGCTTGCGGCAGGTCCGGGGCTGCGCTAAGCGCGGTCCCGAGTGGCAGGAAGGAACGGTCGGGATGGCCTTTGCAAGAACGGGTTTGGGCTTGGCGGGAATGGTGGTTCTGCTTGCAGCATGCACCCC
>CAZRNL010000314.1:0-4042 GCA_964601395.1 uncultured Silicimonas sp.
CCCAATCCGCGATCCTGCCGCTGGTGCCGTACCTCGATACGCTCCGCTGGGTATTTATCGCCGTGGCGCTCGTTGGGATCGCCGTCACAATCTACGCCCGCCTAGATGACTGGAAGCAGGGGCGGCGATGATCGCGACCTCTTTCGGCGGGATCGCCGCCAGTCCATGGGTGCAGGCCGCCTTGCGCTATGGGACCATCGCCCTCGCCATCGTCCTGTTCCTGCTGTCGATTCGTCGCACCGGCGAACGCGTCGGCCGGATCTCTGAACGTCTCGAAAACACGGAGAAGACCAATGCAATCCAACGCCGAATGCTGGAGGCGGCTGCTCGCCGCCCTCGTAATCGCGACGAGCTGCTTGACCGGTTGCGCGACGGCGGGTTTTGAAGCGAATGGCGTGGCGGCATGTCCGCCGGTCGTGGAATACGGCAGGGAGTTTCAGGCACGGGCGGCTGAAGAATTGAAGATGCTGCCGGACGGGTCGGCCATCGTCGAGATGATGGGTGATTATGCCGCAATGCGGGAACAAGCCCGCGCCTGCACATCCACTTAAGAAAACTGTGAGAATTGTTAGGCGTCCCACCTATTCGACAACGGGATAGAAAGGTTTTCCCCAGTTTTCATTGGGATTGTCCATCATGATGTCGATAAACACTGGCATCAGGAAACCAAGTATCTCGGCGCCGTCACGAACTTGGGCCCTGTTCACGCCACTGTTCCAGGTCGATCCACCATGTACAAGCTGATTGCGCAGAACATAGAGCCGGTCGAAGACGAAGCTCAGTCCTCGGTCAATTCGTCATGCATATGGCTGGGGGCATGGCCGAGAAGATTGCGGTGCTTGTGGACGGTGCAGCGCTGGATCGGCAGATCGTCGCCCCAGAGCGCCACTAGCGCGGCCTCGAGCCCGGGCGCGCCGTCGACGATGACAAACTCCGGGCGCTTCAATCCGCGGGCGTCGAGATCATCGAGGAACTGGCGCCAGGCAGCTGTGCTCTCGCCGCCCATGTTTCCAATGGAAAGCAGCACCTTCTGGCCGTCACGGCGCACACCGATGGCCGCCAGCACCGAGATGTTCGTCGCCTTGCGATCCACCCGCGTCTTGATGACCGTGCCATCAAGGATCACGCGCACGATGTCCTCGTCGGCAAGGCTGCGGGCACACCACGCATCCCAGTCCGTCTTGACCTTGCGCCAGGCCCGGCTGACCACATCCTTGCTCACGGCCCCTTTGAACAGCGCAAACAGCGCGCGCTTCACCCGCCGCGTGTTGGTGCCCGAGAGATAGACCGACGCGATCAACGCTTCCGCCCGCTTCGTCAGGCGCTGGTAGCGCGGCAGAGCCTTCGAGCGCCATTCGCGCACCTTACCGTCTTCATCTTCGATCCGGGCGCGGGGAACGCTGATGGTCTCGGTGCCAAAGGTTCCTGTGATCTGGCGGTCCCGGTGGCCGTGGCGATACCCCTTCACGGGCCCGGTTGTTCCCCGGCCGTAGCGCAGACGGCCCAGAAAGCCGTCCAACTCCTCGTTGAACACCGCTTCGATCGTGACGCGAATGTTCGCGCGCAGACGATCCTCGATCGGGTCATAGCCTTCATCACATGCAAGTAGCGAAAGCACACTCGTGTCTGTAGTCTGAGTCATGGCGTAATCTCCTTGGCGGCACCAGCCGCCGGTTTGGGTCGTTTGTTTCACCCGGAGATTACGCCACCTTCAAATTTCCACCAACTGCGCGACACGACCATCCGGAACCTTCTGCCGAAATACCAGAACGAAGAAGTGGATGTGGACGACGAAACCTACGCTTCTGACATCGAACGTATTCGCGTCGCCTTTGGCACGGACTCGACCGCGCAGAAAGAAAAACTCCGTTCTGCCTTGCGCGAGACCAACTTTGTAATGGTGGTCGACACTGGCGACGGAAAGACATACGTCGCAAAGCCGGGCGAGACTTATATTGCCACCGACCGCTTGCAACAGCTTTTTGCTGGTGTTCCAGATGTTCTGATTGTTGATAACAAATATGATTGTCTGCGCGGCGAAGACATCCGTGACCTTTTGGTGTCCTGTGGCGCAAGTCGCTATCTGATCCCGGAGGCAATAGAGTCGGGGCTGGAAGACTCCGAAAAAGAAAAAATCCGTAGAGAATCTGGACTTGAACGCGCAACCTCAGGAGGCCCACCAAAAGACTTTACTCTTCGCGGTTTGACGCAGTTGCTGGAGTTCTTTCCCAAACTACAATTTGAAGAAGCAGCCGCCCGAGCGAAAGTGTTGTGGGAAGCGTTGGCAGATCTCGAGGCTCGAGGCGCAGCAGCCTTCTACGGCACCTATACATGGGGCTATTACCAAGAGAAAAAGACCGCCCAATTCGACGCCGACTTTTTGCGGGTTCTCAATCGGACCGCATGGGTTCCGAACGGCGATGGTGAACTGGTTTCTCCCGGCCTCGTGGTTTTCGAGACCCTTGGCTGGAAGTCCAACCCCTTCTTGCTGACAAAAATCACATTCAAACCTCCCCTGATTGATCAGCTTGCAAAAGAGGCCGGCATAGACCCAGGCGCGCTAGATCTGTTGAGAAAATATGGCATCACAAGCGCCGCCGACCTGATGTCTAGACTTGGCATTACGGACCTCGTGCCTGAGAATGACAATGATTTGGAAACGGATGCAGAAACTGGCGGCGCAGAAACTGAAGATCCTGACGTCTACAAAGACGCTGAGGATCTTTATGGCGATGACATGCCGGACATACCCGACGGCACATACGATCCGGCTGGCGACGATGATGTCGGGCGAAGTGGCTCCGGTGCGACCGGTGGAGGGAGCGGGAATAGAGGAGGCTCATCTGGGAACGGAAGCGGTGGCAAACCGGGCGATTCGAAAGCCGAAAGAACCGGAGCAGGTGGCAACGCAACGAGCAAGACCTCGAACCATCAAGGCACGCGATCTCCCGGATCCAATGGTGGCCGACCATTCATCTCGTATCTGGGCTCACATCCCGATGATGAAGTTCCTGACCCAGATGGCCTCAACCAAGCCACACGCATGCAAATTGAAGCCAAGGCGATTGATATGATTATCAGTTTTGAACCGGACCTCCAACGAACTGTGGAGGGAAATAAAGGTTTCGACCTCTATGAGGCGGATGGATCCGGGAATGTCGTGCGTTGGGTTGAAGTGAAATCAATGACCGGATCATTGAAAGATCGCCCAGTCGGCATGTCTCGTGCGCAGTTTGATCTCGCATTGGAGAAGCGAGAGGCTTTTTGGCTTTATGTTGTTGAGCGCGCGCCTGAAACCGAAACCGCACGTGTGGTTAAGATCCAAGATCCCGCTGGCCGTGCCCGTACATTTACTTATGATAGCGGCTGGCTTTCGATCGCGGAAACCGTTCCCGAGGCCTAGATGGCCTATCAACGTAAGTTCAGGTTTGAAGCGGGCGTGCCAATCCGCGCCATCCATCGGCACGCCTGCAAATATCGCAACCACATGCGCGGTCACGGGGTCGGCGAAATCTCGTCCGACCTAGTGGGCTCCGAGCGGGTTCGCCGCCGTCCCCACCGTCTCGCTCGATCCGCCCCACAGTGCGGCGTCTCCTGCGGTCCCCGCGCTTGTCGGGTCCGGGTCCCCATCGGTTCTGGCCGCCTTGGCTGCTCCGCTTCCGGCGGCAGGGCGGAGGCCATCTCGTTGATCGCTTGAAATTCCGACAATAACTCCGGCCGATGTTGCATCAGGTATCGGACGATCCGGGCGTTCCCGCAAGGATCGCCGAGATGTATGCTGGAGAATATTTGTTCGCGTTCATCATCAGCTCTGCCGCCTCGATCTGGCGCATGGCTTTCGTCTTGCGCAGGATTTCGAACACGGCGGTCGCGCAGTGCTTGTCCTTCAAGTTGCCCACGGCCTCTTCGCAGACCCCGTCGAGGAGCGTGTCATCTGCTCCAGAGCCCCTCACCAGCTGACTGGCATGCTTCGCGACGACTATCCCAAGGATTGCCTGAGGTTCTGCGCCACCGCATCCGCCGCCATCCGCACCGGCTCGGC
>CAZRNL010000315.1:0-4036 GCA_964601395.1 uncultured Silicimonas sp.
GCGGGCCGAAGACACCGTCCGGCCGGGCGATGCCGAGGCGCTCTTGCAGCCGCAGGACGGCCGGTCCCGCCGCGCCGAAGCGGAGCCGGCGCAGCGCCGCGCGTGACGGCGAATCGAGGGCCTGGCCCTGCCGCCGGAGCTCGGATGCCAGCCGCGCCTCGGTGCCGGTGAGCAGCATGTAGAGGTAGGGCTTGCCCGGCTCGCCTTCGGGGGTCGGCTGGCCGGCCGCCCTGCGGAACTCGGCCCAGGGGCCGCGATGGTTGCCGGCTTCGTCGGTGGTGCCGACGACGGTCTGGCAGCCGAACGAGTCGAAGCGGGTCGGCAGCGAGAAGAAGGTCGGGTGGATGTTGTCGCCGGGCAGGCAGGGATCGACGACGTCGCGGCTGGTGTAGACCAGGTCGTCGCGACTGCGCCGGACGACGACTTGGCGCTTCTCGGTCAGCGTCTTGCGCAGGAGGAAGCAGCCGGGCCGAGATTTCGAGGTGACGTGCGGTCCGACGATGTAACCGTAAAGGCCGGTTGGCAGCAGATTGCCGGATTGGCCGCTTGCCGCGTAGCCAGCGACCGCCCGAGCGTTCGGCACCGTAGAGCCGGGAAACACGAAAATGCGGCCCTGTTGACGATCCCGGACGCCTAGAACACAACGCGGCGTCTGGTGATCCGGCCGAGCATCCAGCAGCGTCACCTCACGCGACGAGCCCGTGTGATCGCGCAGGATCAGGGCACCCCGCAGGCCGAACAGGATCGGCGTTTGGCAGATGTCGTCCAGCGGAAAGTCGTTGAGCTCGGCGAGCAGCGAGAGATCGTCCGCAACGAGTGAGAACGCCACCCCGGCCGCCGGGAGAGCGCCGAGATGGGCGTAGTCCGGCGAGTCTGCATCGGCAGCCCAGGCCGCCGTCCGCGTTGCGGATTCGAGAGCGGTACCGGAACGCCGCGCAGCGGCCGCAAGATCGTCTTCGCCGCGCTCTTCCCAGAAATCCTCGTCGCCCACACCGGCGACCGCCTCCGCCTCGGGTGGCAACGGAACGATTGTCGGCGGCGTCGACGGTCCCGCGCGTTCGAGCGCACTCAGGCGCAACGGCTTTGCGCTCGCACGATAGGGCGCCATTGGAAGAGCGGCGAGGCCGTGCTCGAAGAGGGCTGCCTCGTTCTCTCGCCGTCGGCGCATCTCCGTCTCGATAGCGGTCCCGATCCAGACCCTCGTCATGCTGCGGATCAGCCCCGGGATCGCTGTGAACTCATGCCCTGCCATGGCTTCCTTGATCGCACGCATCTCGCGATAGCGGTCGATCGGATCCTTCGCAGGATCGTGCGCCTTGCCGAAGCTCGGGCCCCGATTGAAAGTCAGCGAGACGAGGGCGCCGAAGCAATCGTCCGGGAGGAGCTCCGTGTCGGGCAGTGCCCTTCGCATCATCGCCGCATAGCGAGGCAACGTGATCCGACGGAACACGGCCTCTGCAACTTCCCATTCGATGGTCACACCGCGCACGGTCTCGAGGAGCGCGGTTAGCCGGCTATCGCCTGCAGCGCCGCCGCGCACCCCGCAGCAAGCACCGAGAGCGGCCAAACTTTCAGGGTCCAAGAAAGCCCAATCGACCTCGAAGATTCGGCGCTCCGCATAGCCGAGGTCGTAGCCGAAACCGATCGTGACCCCGGAGTTGCTATCAGGCCAGCATGGCCGCTTTCGCAGCACCCGATCGTAATAGGGGCGCCCCCCGGTCTCGTGGCGAACGATCAGCTCGATTGCCCTTTCGGACATCGGCGCAGGCACCGAAAGCTCGAACGCAGGATGCAGAGCCGACAGGGTGAGGTCGTCATCCGCGATCATCAACTCGGCTTCACGATCACCGAACGCCAGTGCGAAAGCGGCATCGGCATCGTCTGCACTGGCGGAGCTGACGCCAACGGCAGGCGCGGTATCGACGCCGACAATCGGTCCGGGGCTCCCTGCCGGGATTGCCTCTGACCCGCCTAGAATATCTTCAAGCATGCGCAGCCGTCGTGACGGTCGCGTTTTCTCCAAAGCACCGGGCCTTGCTTCGATCTCTGCCAGAGTGAAGCCCGCCTGGGAAAGCTCGGCCGCAAGCGCTCCTGCAATCCTGTGACGATCGTCACTGATGAGGTCCGGGCTGAGCATGATCAGCCGCCGGAGATGGGCAAAGCGACTGGCGACCTCGCTGTTCGGGAGATTTTCGATCGCAGCGGCGTGGACATTCGCCCAGCCGTCGCGGATTTCTGGAATACGAGCATAGTCGCGCCGCTCGAGTCGCTCGATGCCGATGACCATGTAGGGAAATGCGGTGACTGGCCTGCCGTCGGCATCGAGCAAGTGGCAGTCGGCGGGATCGAGTCTCAGCCCAGCGACGTCGACCTGTCCCCGCGGGATGCGGGCAACGAGCAGGTTCCCCGCGGCGAGATCGGTTTCCGTTCGGGCGAGGCCGATCTCCAACTCCGCCGTCGCACCGTTGCAAAGAAGAAGCTCGGCACCACGCCTGATCGGCTCGACGAACGGCCGGGCTTGGTTCAGCAAGGCCATCGAGCCCGTATCGGTCAAGTTGGCCAAAAGCTCCAGGTATGGCTTCGCCAGATTGCTGGCCGCGACGGAGAACAAGCCGATCTCCATCCGGATCTCACCGCGAAACGGGACCGGACCCAGCAGAGGACAATTGACGTGCATGAAGCGGTCCAGATGCACCGCATCCAACGCTTCGAAAGCCTTGTCGGGAGCAACGACACCGGCGAGTTCCTGCGGCCCTCGCAAGCCGTCCGTATAGGCGAAGCGGCAGTGCACGGCGGCGTGCAACTTGTCTGCCCACCGACGTACATGAACTAGGCGGGCAGCACGTAGCCAGATACGCACATAGGTGGAGTCGGCGACCAATGGCTGGCCCGCCGCACCGATTGGCATTTGCAAATAGTCGATACTCGGTGACGACTTCAGCTTTGCAACAGTCTCAGTCAGCCAATCCATGCCAAACGGCCCATTTTTGGATCAATTTTTCTGAAAGCCCGAGTGCCCATTACAGTTTTCATTGGCAAAATTGAACGACCAAAGGAACTGAAAGTGGGCGCCTTGTTTTGGCTCCATTCAAGGTACTGATCTGAGGTTCAATTTGCGAAGCACGCGTCAGTAATGAGCAGAACAAGCGTTTTCTTCCCCCTCGGTGCAGGGCGCACCCATGCCGACGCCCACTTCTTTACATCCCAAAAGCGAACGAATCGCGATGCGCCTAAAATCTATAAGTTGGGTGGTGCCTCTTGGCAATCCAGCAAATCGACACTGACGTCAGGCTCCTCGACGGGTTGTAGGAAGGCAAATTCCGGACTTTGCCATCCGGGGATCGAGCACCAGGGAAATTGGGGCGGGGCGCAGTGCGGGATCGCCGCCGAGCGGTTGATCTGCCGCGGATCTCCAGGCTCTGGCACTGCATCGCCCAGGGGCTGCCGGCCGGTCGCGGCATCGTTTCGACATAGACGAGATTGCCCGGCAGCCGCTGGGCGACGCTGTTGAAAATAGCCGCGTAGCAAGATCGCCCGGAGCGGATCGGAGCTGGCGGAGGTGCAGAACATGCCCTCCACCTCGCCCTGCCACTCGAAAGCATCGCGCAACCCGTTCGATGCAAACGCCATGATCATTTTCCTTTAGCCTGGCCGTCGTTGCGGGGCATGTAGAGGAATTTATGCCGAAGCACGACCGAATTTCGGAAACCCGGCCGGCATTTTCCCGCGCATCCTCCTGACCCGCACCAAGTAATTGAAAAAGAGCAGAAAACATTTCCCAGCCCACCCCGAATGCGGCACCGCCATGCCCGCCGGCACCGGCGACGAACGACCGGAGGGGTCGGAGGGGACGATCATCGTCCCCTGCTTTTCTTCCTCTGCCACCCTGTCCATCGCCGGTTGCACGATAGTGCCTTGCAACCCGCCGAAATGACCCGTCCAGCGAGAAAAACGCGCGGCCATTTTCGGCCAAAATGCCGAGGAATATCGGAAAAGCCGGTTTCATGCTCGGCGATCGGCCTTCTCGGCCCATAAT
>CAZRNL010000316.1:0-4018 GCA_964601395.1 uncultured Silicimonas sp.
ACAGGCGAGAGATCTCGTCCAGATCGTACTCGGTGACCTCCACCAGCGCTGGAAGGAACTCGAAGAAACGCGCAAGATCATCCCGCGTCCCGAACCCCATACCTTTCAGCCGAACGAAATTGCCGGGCCGCGAATAGGCGTACTCGTCCACCTGCCACTTCAGGCTGATCGCCTCTTCGCTGACCACCTTGACGCCGTATTTGTCGTCCTGGTTGCGGATGAAACCCCAGCTTCCACGCGCGGTCGCATTCAGGAAATCCATGGGAACACCCGGAAACGCCGCATAGGTCAGCATACTGACGGCGGGATTGTCGTATGCCTTGTCGAGAATTTCCATCCGCGTCTCGCCAAGCCGCGTGTTGATGTTGAGCTTCGGGTTGACCTGCGTGCCACGTCTCAGCGTGTCGTGGTTCGCCGTGCCTGAAATCCAGTTCTGGCCCTGATCCACCATTTCGCGGATGCGCCAGAACTTCGACAGCCAGTATGAATAGAGAAAGGGTGTATTGTGCGCGAAGGTGAGAGGGCCCCACTGGAAGGTATCAGGTAGCTGCTCGATCACCGCGCGATAGGTCGAGGAAAGCTCCCAGTCCTCCTGCGGCCAGGGTCGCCCGTCCTCGAAGATGAACCATGGCACATAGTCCGTGCCCGCGACGTTCTGCGGAACTGCCGCCATCTCGCGGAGGTAGTCATCATCGTGACGCATGACCATAGCCGAGGCATCCCACCACTTGAAGTCCTGGGCTCCGTCCACCCTTACCCCGTCCGCTCCGAAGTTCACCTTTCGCCGCTGCATCTCGAGCAGGATCGCCCTGACGTTCGGGTTCCTGTAATCCAGGTTCTGTCCGTACATGTTCGGTCCCGCGAAGAAATGCGGGTTCAGAGCCTTCAGGCCCTGATTGTCGGAATGGCCGAAGACCACGTCCAGGATCAGCATTTTCGGCTTTGTGGGGAACGTATGCAGCGTCGCCGCCAGGTCGACCAGCTCGTCCGGGCGGCCGGTCTCGAGCAGGACCGGATTGACGGTACCCATTCCCGAAATCACGATGTCGTAGCCCCAGTTTGTCGTGTCGGGGCGCAGAAGTTCAATCGCGACCGTGTCCTCGCCCTTGCCTTCCTGCCAGAAGTCCGGCCCGGCCTCGTAGACGGTCGTGGGCTCGACCGGCAGAAGCTGGACCGCGTCATACCCGAGATAAAGCTGATCGTCCGGCTCCAGCGGAAGCCCCGTCCGCACACGTTCGGCCAGCCGCTGGAAACGCCGGTCGAGCGATGCCAGAGTGCCGCCAGCCGTCGCGGTAGGCACGTGAATCTGAAGAATGTTCGTGGGAGGTCCGAACCTGTGTGGGGCAGCCCCCTTCAGACCAGCGAAATAACCTGCGTCCGCCCTGCCTGCGTGCATCGAGTCCACATCGTATATCTCCGCCGGGGCGAAGACGCCGAATGGAACCGACATGGCAAGCGGATCGAGGATCCGGTGCCAGACGCCGTCGTGATCGCGCCACGTCAGCGCATAGAAATCGCCGAGGACGTCCCTGCACCCTGCGCGTGCGCCAGTTACGGCTGCAAACGTATAGTGGTCTTGACGGGCGACCGGCACCCGAAGCCTCTCGAACGTGACTGTCTGACGCGACTTGGCAAGCTCAAGGTCCTCGACAGGAGCCAGCAACTCCAGAAAGACGTCGCCGTCCGGCACGCGGTGATCAAGAAGTTCGGGTGTCCAGAAGCCGAAGGTGACAACATCGCCGCGAACGGTTGCGCCCAGGTTCCTGGCTATGGCCTCCCGTGCCGAAAAAGCACTTTCGCCGGTGACAATAAGGTCCCGTGACCATTGCGCCAGACGTTCGGCTTCTGGCCTCTGCTCTTCGATCCTGTCCTTCAGCGGCATCCGGTCTCCTGGTTCAGGTCTTGACGTCTGGCGCGCTCCGTCCCGTGCGCGCCTTGATCTCCGCTATCTCGTCGGCGGTTGCGATGATGTCGGACAATGCGTGCTCGGCCTCGGCATTCAGCTTCGACGGATTGCTCTCGTAGGCTTCGAGATAGACCCGAAGCGTCGCCCCCACCGTGCCCGTTCCGGACAGGCGATAGACGATCCGGCTTCCGCCTTCGAATGTGATCCGAATCCCTTGCCCTGTCGACCGCGACCCGTCCACCGGGTCATCGTAGGCAAACTCGTCGGCCTCTGAAACGGTTCCGGCGGCAAACGAAGTGCCCGGCAGTCCAGGCAGCCGGCCCCGAAGCGCATCGACCATCGCACTGGCCGCCGCGCTGTCGAGCGCCTCGTAGTCGTGGCGCGAGTAATAGTTCCGCCCGTAGGTCTTCCAGTGGTCGGCCAGCAGATCCTTCACGGATTTGCCGGTTTCGGCCAGGATGTTCAGCCAAAGAAGAACTGCCCAAAGCCCGTCCTTCTCGCGCACATGGTCCGACCCCGTTCCGGCGCTTTCTTCGCCGCAAAGCGTCGCTTTGCCCGCATCGAGTAGATTGCCGAAGAACTTCCAGCCTGTGGGCGTCTCGAAGCACGCGATACCCTTGGCCGCCGCCACGCGGTCAACCGCACGCGATGTCGGCATCGACCGCGCCACGCCCGCAAGTCCGCGCGCGTATCCCGGCGCCAGATGCGCGTTCGCGGCAAGAACGGCAAGCGAATCCGAGGGGGTCACGTAGACACCGCGTCCAAGGATCATGTTGCGATCACCGTCCCCATCCGAGGCCGCCGCGAAATCCGGAGCGTCGGGCCCCATCATCAGATCGACCAGCGGCTTGGCCCAGATCGGATTCGGATCAGGATGGCCGCCGCCGAAATCAGGCAACGGCACGCCGTTCCTAACGGTTCCTTTCGCTGCGCCAAGCTCCCCTTCCAGGATTGCCGTGGCGTAAGGCCCGGTAACCGCATGCATCGCGTCGAAACACATCGTGAAGCCATTCGCGAACAAGCTGCGGATCTTTCCGAAATCGAACAGGCTTTCCATCAGCTCGGCGTAGTCGGCGACCGGATCGACCACCTCGATCTCCATGTCGGCCAGACGGGTCGTACCGGGACGCGCAAGGTCGATGTCCTGCGTCTCGATGATGTCGTAGCTTGTGATGGTCGTGGTTGCCGCGAATATCCGGTCGGTCACATCTTCCGGCGCCGGCCCGCCGTTCGGCGTGTTGAACTTCACCCCGAAATCCTCGTCCCGCCCGCCGGGGTTGTGGCTGGCCGACATGATGATCCCGCCATCGGTGTTCCGCTTGCGGATCAGGTTCGACGCGGCAGGGGTCGACAGCAGCGCATTCTGCCCGACGATCACCTTTCGCGCGCCCGACGCCGCGGCCATCCGAAGGATCACCTGAGCGGCCCGGTCGTTGAAATAGCGCCCGTCGCCGCCAAGAACGAAGGTCTTGCCGCCGGCACCGCCGATCCCGTTCCAGATCGCCTGGATGAAGTTCTCGAGATAATGCTCGCCCATGAACACATTGGTCTTCTTGCGAAGACCCGAGGTTCCGGGTTTCTGGCCCTCGATCGGCGTCGTTCGAACGTTGATACGTTCCATGTCGTCCTCCCCTCAGTGTGCGCCGGGATCCGGCACATGAACAAACACCGACACGCTCTGACCGGCAATATCGACGCTTTCGGTATGAATAACACCCGGAACTCTCTCTGGCTCCGCGCTGTCGATCTCGTGGCTCCAAAGTTGCCCGTCGGGCGCGGGTGGCAGGATGAACCCGGTTCTCGGACCTGCGTTGAAAATCATCAGGATCGCGGATTCCGAGGCGGCATAGGCTGGCGTTCCAGCCGCCGTCCGCTTCTCGGCGGCGATCAGGCGGCGCGACGGATCGTGCCAGTCGATCGTCTCCATCCGTTTGCCGTCCTCGCGCCACCAGAAAAGATCCTCGACCTTGTCCAGCAGTCGTTCCCGCGAATGCAGGAACAACTTCTGGCGGAGGATCGGGTGATCCTTGCGAAATGCGACCAGCTTGCGCGTGAAGGCCAGGAAGTCATCGTCAGCCGAGGTCCAGTCGACCCAGGCGGTTTCGTTGTCCT